>JAGHAW010000139.1 GCA_021161305.1 Sulfurimonas sp. | reverse complement strand
TATTAGAAGTATAACATAAATTTTTATTAAGTAGTCAACTCTGTAATTCTTAAAGCCACATGCTGAGATAAAAGCTCTTTAGCTTTTTCATGATTTTTAATAAAGTCAGCATGTGCATTTTCATCTGTAAAGTTTGTTATACAAAAAACCCCACCAGCAGGGATGTCGAACTCCTCTGCTACCTTTAAAACTGCAAAAAATTCCATATTTTCAATCTCTACATCAAGTTCTAAAAACTTTTTTGTTAGTTTTTTGTTAGTTGAAATATAGTTGGATGAGTTTACAATAACATCTTTTTTGTTAGTTGTGTTAGCTGATATAACATTATCAAGTGGAGTATAAGCATCACTGTTTAAAAAGGCAAGTTCAATATTTGAAGCAGTTTTAGATTCCACTATATCAAATATTTTGTGATTTCCATAGCTTCCAGCACTTCCAACGAAAAGCAGAAACTCAGGTTTATCAAAAAGACAGAGACGAGTTAAGTTCATAGCTGTTTCAATCAGTCCGACTCCCATAGGTTGAGCAAAATCAAACGATTCATTGTTTCCTGCACATATTATCATAAACGAACAGCTACCCCATTATCATGTAAATAATGTTTTAAGTCCATTATATCTATTTCTTTATAGTGAAAGATACTAGCAGCAAGTGCTGCGTCAGCTCCATGTTCAAATGCTTCTTTGATATGTTCCATCGTCCCTGCTCCACCACTTGCAATAATTGGTACATTTACAGCTTTAGAGATTTGCTCCGTGATATTTAGCTCAAATCCAGCTTTTGTACCATCAGCGTCCATAGAAGTGAGTAGAATCTCTCCACAGCCTCTATCAACGACCTCTTTTGCCCACTCTACTGCATCTAGCCCAGTATCCACTCTTCCACCGTTCAAAAACACATGGTACTTATTACCTATTTTTTTAACATCAATAGCAGTTACAATGCATTGAGAGCCAAATCTTTTAGAACCCTCGTTAATAAGCTCAGGTCTTTTGATAGCAGCAGAATTTACGCTTACTTTGTCACATCCAACATTTAAAAGGGAGTAAATATCATCAAGTTTTCTGATTCCACCACCAACTGTAAGTGGTATAAAAATTTCCTTTGCAACTTGAGCAACAATATCTACAATAGTATCTCTGTTATCGCATGAAGCAGTAATATCTAAAAAAGTAAGCTCATCAGCACCCTCTTCATTGTATCTTCTTGCCACCTCAACAGGGTCACCGGCATCTTTTAGACCGACGAAGTTTACACCTTTAACAACTCGTCCATCTTTAACATCAAGACATGGAATAATTCTTTTCGCGAAATAGTTCATAAGTGGGACATGCCTTATTTAATATGATTTAATATATCGCAATTATACTATTTTTGGCTTATCTTATCTTTTATCCCAGCCAATCATTCCCCATGATTCTAAATCATTTTGCAGAGTTTTCATATCTCTATGCTCATTTGTACCCTCTTTATGACAAGCATAACAGGCATTTGTCTCTTTTGGCATTTTATACGCAAGAGTCTCTTTTGGAGTTACAAAGCCAAATGAGTGGGTTCTAACAGTTATAGGTGATTTTCCTGTATGTTTACCCACCTTTGGCATGTGACACTCAACACAGAGTGAGCCGGTTGAATCTGCTTTATGTTTAGTGTGTTTTTCTAAAGAACTTTGATGTGGTCCTATAGGTGAACCAAAACTATGACACTTCATACATAGAGTATTACCACTATTTTTTTCTGCAGTTGGCTCAAGAGTATGTGGGTCATGACAGTTTATACAGGTAATTCCATGCTTAGCTTTTATGGAGTGAACAAATTCATTTCCCTGCATACGATTTTTCTTACCCATTCCGTTTGCATAAAACTCTTTTGTCTCCTGCCCAAGAACAAAGGGAGCAACGAGTTTATACTTGCTGAGTGATTTACCGGCTTCATATCCAAATGGATAGTCCCTTGCATCCCCATAAATCTCACTAATATTTTGGTCTTTAAGACGAATATCACGGTTTCTCATATGACATTGTAAACAGACTTCATTTTGTCTAACAGGGTCACTTAATGATGCTATATAAACTTTAGATTTTGGGTCAGCTATATGCTTAGATGCCGGACCATGGCATGATTCACATGCTATACCACTCTCAACTCTTTTCTCTTTTGACATAAAACCACTAAAGTGACAGCCATCACAAGCTCGTGAAGTTGGCAACTCTTCATTGGCATGTGGATAGGCATCTTTATACCAATATTTCCACGGTTTAAAGCCTTGCCATTTCTGAGTCTGCACATTCCATTGATAATTTCCAAGTATGTAATCTTCACTGCCATTTATATCTTTTCTCATCATAAAACGCTGTTTAAATTTTCCACCTACACTATAAATGGCATCTTTTAGAGCAAAGTTTGCGTCATTAGGGAGTTTTGAGAAGTCTGCTACAACTACTGATGGATTTTTAACAAGGTCTTGTATCATCTTTGGATGTCGTGAATGGCTCCATGATTTATGATTTTCATCATGGCACTCTACACATTTAGCTGAACCGACAAAGTGAGCATCTGCTTGGGAGGAGGGTTGTTGATTTAGTGTTAAAGGAACTCTTTGTTGATTTATTTGATTGTAATAAGGAATTAATTTCATCATATTTGATTGATAGATGATGGCAATTAGGATGATTAGTAAAAGAAGTATATAAACTATTTTTTTCATTTGAGTACCTTGTTTAATCTTTTGGTGCTGCTAAAGGCTCACTAAAGAGATAGCCTTGAAACTCATCAACATTTAATTCTTTACATACCTTAAGTACCTCTTGTGAGTGTACATATTCAGCTATAACTTTTATATTTAAAGTGTGTGCAAAATTTACTATTGTTTTAACAATATCATAAGATTTTTTGTCTGTGTCAACATTTCTTACCAGTGAACCATCTATTTTTAAATAGTCAGGTTCTAAATCTAAAAGATATGAAAAATTTGAATAACCTGTTCCAAAATCATCTATGGCTATCTTTGAACCTTTGAGTTTTATGTAGCTAATAAACTCCTTAATTCCTTTTATATCATGTATATCTTCGCTCTCAACAAGCTCAAAAATCACCCTTTGTGGATTGCTGAAATTTTCAAGCTGATTTTTTATAAAGTCTTGAGTATCACTATTTATTATATCATCTGCAGATAGATTTACAGAGATAAGTTCATTTCTGTCTTGAAATT
>JAGHAW010000048.1 GCA_021161305.1 Sulfurimonas sp. | reverse complement strand
TTTTATCTGGATAATCTACAAAATTTAAAATATGTTTTATACAGTTGATTCTAGCTCTCTTTTTATTGTCACTCTTCACAATTGTCCAAGGAGCAGATTCTGTATGAGTTGAACTAAGCATCATAAACTTCGCTAATGAGTACTCATTCCATAGTTTTTGTGACTCTTTATCTACTGGAGATAACTTATACTGTTTAAGAGGATCAGTCTCTCTTGCTTTAAATCTTCTAGCTTGTTCATCTTTAGAAACTGAAAAGTAAAATTTAAATATTTTTATATCTTCATCTACTATCATCTGTTCAAACTCTGGTGCATCTTTTAAAAATTTATGGTGTTGTCTCTCTGTACAAAATCCCATAACAGGCTCAACCATTGAACGGTTATACCAACTTCTATCAAAAAGAACTATCTCTCCAGCACCTGGTAAATGTTTTACATATCTTTGAAAATACCATTGAGAAGTCTCTTTATCACTTGGCTTCTCTAGTGCTACAACTCTTGCACCCCTTGGGTTTAAGTGTTCAGTGATTCTTTTAATAGTACCACCCTTACCAGCTGCATCACGACCTTCAAAAATCATCAAAATTTTAAGACCTTTATCTTTTACATGATTTTGAAATTTCAGAAGTTCCACTTGCAACTTAGACAACTCTTTTTCATACGCCAAAGTCTCTTCTTTAACCCAAATCTGGATTTTACCTTCTCTTTTTTTCTTTCTTCTATCTTGTTCTCTTTTTCTTTTGTCTTGCATATTTTTCTCCATATTTTTCTCCATAATTAACCTATAAATTTACCTGTACTTGTTATCTGTGCATCCATTATCTCTATCTCTCTAGCCCCTGAACTAACTATATCCGAATCTAGTGCATAATCAAGAGTCTCATCTCTGCCTTCATAATCTACAGAGTTCAAAATAGTTTTCATAGATTCTAGTCTTGCTTTTTGTTTATCGATAGAACGAATCACAGTCCAAGGAGCACGATATGAGTGCGTCTGTTTTATCATGTTATACTTTGTAACTGTAAACTCATCCCATCTCTCTTGAGCTTGCATATCTATCTCACTAAGTTTCCACTGTCTAAGAGGGTCTGTTTTTCTTCTCTCAAATCTTCTTGCCTGTTCATCTTTTGTAACACTATAATATAGTTTTATAAAGACTATACCTTGACGAACAAGGTCATTTTCAAAGCCCTTAACACCATTCATAAAATCTTCATACTCTTTTGGTGTACAAAAACCGAAAACTTGCTCTACCATGGCTCTGTTATACCAACTTCTATCAAACAAAACTATCTCTCCTGATCTAGGAAAATGTTGTACATATTTTTGATAAAACCATTGAGTTTTTTGCTCTTCCGTTGGTTTTCCAAGTGCTACTATACGATAATGTTTTTCATCCATATATCTAGTAACCCTTCTTATCGTTCCACCCTTACCTGCAGCATCACGACCCTCAAAAAGAATAATCATTTTCTGATTAGTTAGTTCAAGATGTTTTTGAAGTTTAATAAGCTCTGCCTGATAAGGCTTTAGCATCTGCTCATCATCTCTTTTCTGTTTTGCTTTACCATGATATTTTTTATCAGACTTTGATTTTTTAAATACATCAATTAAGTCATCAAGTGAAACTGATTTACCATCTACATCGAAAAGCTGTTGTGTCTCTTCCATTTTTAATCCTTCGTATAACACATGAAGTGTCTGAAACAATTATACTCCTACTACTCTTTAAAATAATAATAATTATTATAATAATGCAACACATTTCTAAAGATATAACTATACGAAACAACCTATACCTTTGCCTAATTTTTAATCATCAATATTTACTTATTAAATATAAATCAGATATACTATTGGCATAAAAATACTCAGGAGAAAACGAATGGGAAAATTTGTCAACAGTATAGAGGAATTCTTTACTTTTTGTGAAGAAAATGATGTTCAGTTCGTAGATTTAAGATTTACAGATCTTAAAGGTGCATGGCACCACCTAAGCTACCGTATGAGTGCTGTAAACGCAGAGATTCTTGAAAATGGCTTCCCTTTTGATGGCTCTTCAGTTGATGCTTGGCAACCAATCAACAAATCGGATATGCTTTTAAAAGGTGATGCAACTACAGCATTCCTAGATCCGTTTACTGCTGATCCAACTGTGATTATTTTCTGTGATGTTTATGACATCTACAAAAATGAATTATATGAAAGATGTCCTCGTTCAATCGCGAAGAAAACAGTTAAACATTTTCAAGAGATTGGTATTGCTGATGCTGCATACTTTGGACCTGAAAATGAATTCTTTATGTTTGATTCTGTAACTTTTGTTGATAATATCAATGAAGCTGGTTACAAAGTTGATACCGAAGAGGGTGAGTGGAACTCAAACAACCCATACCCGGAAATGTACAACACAGGTCACAGACCAGGGACTAAAGGTGGTTATTTCCCAGTTGCACCAACAGATTCTGCTGTTGATGTAAGAGCTGAAATGATGCAAATACTAGAGCAAGTTGGTCTTGAAGTTATTCTTGGTCACCATGAAGTTGCACAGGGTCAACATGAGATTGGTATCGTTTTCTCTGACATTATCGGTGCTGCTGATAATGTTCAAAAATACAAATATGTTGTTAAAATGATAGCTCACCTTAACGGTAAAACTGCAACATTTATGCCTAAACCACTCTATGGAGACAATGGTAACGGTATGCATGTTCACCAATCACTATGGAAAAATGGTGCTAACCTTTTCTATGAAAAAGGAAACTACGGTAACTTAAGTGAGATGGCTCTTAATTATACTGCTGGTATCTTTAAACATGCTGCAGCTGTTTCAGCTTTTACTAACCCGACAACTAACTCATACAAAAGACTTCTACCGGGTTTTGAAGCTCCAAGTATCTTAACTTACTCTTCTCAAAACCGTTCGGCAGCTTGTCGTATCCCTTATGGTGCCGGAGAAAAAGCTACTCGTATCGAGATGAGATTCCCAGATTCGACTGCTTGTCCTTACCTTGCATTTGCTGTAATGATGATGGCTGGTCTTGATGGAATTAAAAATAAAGATATTCCTGTTGGTCCAATGGATGAAGATCTATTTGAGCTTTCTCTTGATGAGATTCGTGAAAAAGGCATCCCTCAAATGCCACATACACTTCGTGAATCATTAGAGGGTCTTATCGGTGATAATGACTTCTTGAAACCTGTATTTACTCAAGAATTTATAGATGCTTATCAGCACTATAGATTTGATAGAGATGTATGGCCAGACGAAGGTCGTCCAACTGCTTACGAGTTTAAAACTACTTATCAGTGTTAATACACTTTTAATTACTTCTTATTCCCACTTTTTGTGGGAATCCACATGCTATACACACCATAAAATTATCTGAAACTTTACTACTTTTTTTGATATAATAAACTTAAAAAGATTATGGGTCATTATGCAAAAAGATATTAACCAAGAACTTATAAACAATATTGTAGAACTTTCGCAAAATGGAAATAGAGAGTTATACGGAAAGATTAAAGCTTTTATATATGTATATGA
>JAGHAW010000156.1 GCA_021161305.1 Sulfurimonas sp. | reverse complement strand
GTTATAGGTAATATCTCTGTATTTTATAATATCTTGAAGTTTTTTTGTTCTTTTTATGAGTGCCTTAACTCTGGCTTTTAGTTCATCAAGATTAAATGGTTTTGTGATGTAGTCATCACCACCTCTATCAAACCCTTCAATTATCTCATCTGATGAATCTTTTGCACTGACATAAATTACGGGTTGATTGTAGCCAGCTTGACGAAGTTTAGCTATATATTTACTGCCTTCAACATTTGGTAGATTTCTATCCATAAGTATAAGAGAAATATCTTCCTCATCCAGCATATCACGAACATTTGAGGTGTCGATACAAGTGATAACATCATAACCCTCTTTTGATAGAGTGTATTCCATAAGGTCTAAGATGTCTTCTTCGTCTTCGACTATTAAAATGGTTTGTATCATTTTGAACTCACTTCTTTTACTATTAGTATTGTGCTATTCATAATTGTATCCTAACTACGAAGAGTTCCTCCAATTTTTGCATATACAAGTAAGTTAGCTATACTTATTGTACGAGATGCTATTTTACTACTTTTTCTAAGTGCTCTTAACATTCTGTGAAATTTTTCAAAACTATTTGAATCATCTGCTTGAAGAGATAGATTTCTTTCAACCATTTCATATAGATCATCAGTTTTATTCTCTTGAATTAATACCTCATTATAAAGTTCTTGAATTTCATCTTCATCATCACAACCTAGCATAGTAAGAGCTAACCCAACTGCTTTTACGGTAGAGGTTTGCATCGGTACAGCGTACTCACTTATAGTATCTACATCGACATATTTACATACATCAGTAAAACCTCTAATGAAGTTCCTTGTACTTGAAGATGCACGAGAGAGATCATTTGTGATTTTAAGATAAGCGATTACATATCGTAAGTCTCTTGCTTCTGGAGTATAGAGTGCTAATACTTTTACGATAGAGTTATCAATATCATCAGTTTTGGAACTTACATTTTTGATATATGATCTTGCTTCATCAAACTTTTTTGGATCACAATCTTTGAGTGCTTTAAGAAGAAATTGATTGGACTTTAATAAGCCATTGGCAATTTCAGTAACTTTATTTTTGATATCAATTAGATTCTCATCAAAATTTACAGACATTTTTTCCCTTTTTTATTTATTTTAGCCAAAGCGACCAGTAATGTAATCTTCCGTTCTTTTCTCTTTTGGATTTAAGAAAATATTCTCAGTTTTGTTATATTCGATTAAATCACCAAGATACATAAAAGCAGTAAAGTCGCTGATTCTACTTGCTTGTTGCATATTGTGAGTAACAATAGCAATACTTATATCTTTTTTCAACTCAACTAAAAGTTCTTCAATTGCTCCTGTACTTATGGGGTCAAGTGCTGAGGTTGGCTCATCAAAAAGCAAAACTTCCGGTTTAACTGCAACCGCTCTTGCTATACAAAGACGCTGTTGCTGACCACCTGATAATCCCATTGCGGATTTGCTTAGTCTATCTTGAATCTCTTTCCACAAAGCAGCATCTTTAAGAGCTTTTTCAACTCTATCTTTAAGCTCGGTTTTGTTTTTAAGTCCGGTAATTTTTAATCCATAGGCTACATTATCAAATATGCTCATTGGAAATGGAGTTGGCTTTTGAAAAATCATTCCAACTTTTTGACGAAGTTCTATAAATTCATTCTCCTTTTTTATGTCAAGGATATTATTTTTATTTCCGGTTTTTATGTCTAAAAGTTCTATTTTTCCATCGTATTTGTTTCCAGGATAAATATCATGAATACGATTCATAGCACGAAGTAGTGTAGACTTTCCACAACCACTTGGACCTATAAGAGCAGTTATTTTATTTTTTTCTATCGGCAGAGTGATATTACGAAGTGATGGATGTTCAACTCCAGGATATGTAAAAGAGAATTTTTTAATATTCATTATTGGCATGTTTGTTACTCCTTATGTCTTGTAATAAATCTTCCAGTAAGGTTTATGCCTAAAACCAAAATTGTAAGTATAAATGAAGCTGCCCAAGCCAAATCACGGCTAGACTCCTCCGGTTCATTTGCTAAGTCGTAGATACTAACTGTAAGCGATGGAAAACTTTCAGTCAAATCAAGACTAAAATAGTTACTTGTCTCAGAGGTAAAAAGTAGTGGAGCAGTTTCACCGATAATCCTAGCAAAAGCAAGTAGTATCCCTGTCATGATTCCAACTTTAGCAGCTTTTATAATTATGTCGATGATTACTCTGTACTTTGAAGCACCAAGAGCGATTCCGGCTTCTCTTAACTCCACCGGAACAAGGGAGAGCATATTGTCAGTTGTGTTGATAACAACCGGAATCATCATGATGGCTAGTGCAATTGCTCCAGCAAAACCACTTGTTCCACCAGTTGGGACAACTATAACAGCATAAACAAAAGCACCTATTACGATAGATGGAGCAGACATCATAATGTCACTTAAATCACGAATAAGTGAAGCGTATCTTCCTTTGCCATACTCTTGTATATAGATTCCAGCAGCCATACCAAGTGGGATGCCGATAGCAGAAGCGAGTCCTGCTAAAATAAATTGTCCGACTATGAGGTTTCTAAGACCATCATTGATAAGGTCGTTTAAAAATAGGTTAAAGTGAAAAGAGCCTAAACCCTTAATAAAAAGAGTAATTAAAATCCAGCCTAAAAAAGCTAGACCAATTAAAGCTGATAAAACTGAAAGAGTTAAAAATATTTTGTTTACTAAGAGTCTCATCTACTGTGCCTTTTTTAAGAAGTAAAATTTAGCGATGGAGATAATTCCAAAGCTGATTACAAAGAGTATAAGAGCAAGATAAAATAATGCACTCTCACCAAGTCCACTAGCTTCACCAAAGTTGTTTGCCATCGCTACTGG
>JAGHAW010000200.1 GCA_021161305.1 Sulfurimonas sp. | reverse complement strand
TACCTTTCTCTCTCTTCTCTTATATAGGTACTGATATTTTGTATTATCTGCTCAATTTGTTTAGTAACTTCAACTATTTTGCTACTTAACTCCTCTTGTTTTATTTTGCACAAGGAGTATGCTTTTTGAAGTGCCTCATTTTTAAGTCTCTTTAACTCTACCGCAGCCTCTTTTGCTTTTTGTACATTTAACTTGGCAAGAACTTGATTTTTTTCGTAGCTTTTTTTCTCTTCTTTTGCCTTTTCTTTTTGCTTATAGAGTATAGTTCTTACTCTATTTTGTTCTTTTGTATCTTTGCTGGCTTCGTCTTCCAAGGCATTCTTTTTTCTTATAGCCTCATGGTTTAATCCTCGGATACTATCTCTAATAAGCTTCAACTCTTTTTTTAGGTTAGTCTGTTGATACCTGTTTTCAAACACTTCATCAAACTCTATATTCAAGCCAAAAATAGTATTGCTGTCTTCATCCACTTTCACTGTGAACGGTTTATCGGAAAATAGAATTTCATCTTTTAGGTAAGTCACAAGTTTTTTTGCATTTTTTACAGAGTTTCTATTAATGTAGCCATAGAGGTTATCTTTATCAAAATCAAGCTTCTGCTCTACAAGACTCTTTTGTTCAAACAAATCATCTTTTTTAGTTTTTATCTCTTGGTCAAGTTGCTGAGAAGAGGTTCTAAATTTTTTGGCTATCTCTTCTAATTTTTGTTCAACTTTTTGTATTTCAAAACTACTATCATTGAGTGACTTTTGCGTACCTAATAGTACTTTTTCATACCCTTGTATGCTCTCTTCATATTTAGTAATTTCTTCTTTGTTAAATACAAAATGCTTTATCACCCCTTTTTCTACCTTTATGGAGTTGAACTCATCACTTGTAGATTTCAACTCACTCTCTAACGCTACTTTTTCATCAACATGTTTTTCTGTTTCATCTTTGATTTTTAGCTCTTTAGCTTCTAAAAGATTTAGCTTTTGCTGACCTACTTTTTCTTTAAGCTTTACACTCTCATTTTTCAAATCAAAAATCTGATGATCTGCACTTTTCTTTAGTGCATCTTGCACCTTACTATATTTCTCTTTTATACTGTCAAATTTGGATGTTAAAGCCGCATATTTATCTTGGCTTATTTGTAGTTGATTTTTGTACTCTTTCTCTTTTTTATCTTCAAGTACCAATTGCTCTATCTTTAACGACTCATACTCTTTATTTTTTTCTTCTTGCCCTCTTAATGCCTGTTCTTGCTCTATTACCTCTGTAGAACTCTCATTTATCTTATCATTAAGTTTAGAGAGTTCTACCCCATAACTTTGCGTTAACACACTTTCCAGCTCAACTGCTTTATCCACTTTTAAGTTAAGCTCTTGCATTCTTTGAGAAGTTTGAGAATAGACTGCTTCCATCACATTAGCCTTCTCTTTAAACATTTCTCTATCGTGATGATATTTCGCGTACTTTGTTTTCAACTCTTCAATTTGAGGTATCTTTTTTTCAAATTTTTCTATTTCATCTTTATGTGTTACGTACTCATTTAGATTTACTTTTATCTCATAGAGGTCTATTCTTACCTCGGAGTTTTCTATGAGAGAAACAATACTTTTTTTGATGCTGGCAGAGTTTACCTTTGAAGCCATAAAAATATTTGATAGCGTTTTGGCATACTCTTGTGTAGCCTTCACACTTTCAAAAAGCGAAAAATCCACTGCATGCTCTTGCTTTATTTTTTTAGCATACATATCTCGTTTATGAAAAGTATTGATGTACCTCTCTTTTATGCTTGTATGGTAGTTTGGCAAATTTTCTTTTTGCACTTTTTCATTTAGCTTCTCTAAAGTTACAGGCTTATTTTCATCTAGGAAAAGTTCCTTAACACCTAGTAAAGTATTTGTTACATCTATAAAAGAGTAGTTAAGCTTTCCACTCTTGCTAACCACAAAGAAAAATCTACTCTCACCTTTCGTATATTCATAAATCAAATGTGAATTATGCTCTCTAAAATACCAATCATTAAATGACTTTTTAGTGTCTGATGTAAGGTTCAAGATGCTGTCTGAGTAATCCATAGTATAAAAAAACAAAACTGCCCTCATAATGGTAGTCTTACCCACTCCACTCTCTCCCAAAAGAAGCGTATTTTCTCTTAGGTCTATCTCCGCAAACTCGTATCCAGCACTCTTAATGAGATATATTTTCTTTAATCCATCTTTACTCATATTCTTTTACCTCTCTTAGAAAATACTCTATATATTCAAAAGAGTTCAAAACTATATATTCCCCATTCACCGCACTTCTTTCTTCTATAAATCCATCTTTTTTAAGCCTATCTACTATTTTTTGTATAAATTCTCTATTGTCATTTGCTTTGATTCCTTTCATCTTTACACATAAATCTTGTAACTCAATATTGGTATTAAGTTGATGCTCCATGGATGTCAAACTAAACTTATAGCCTGTAGAAAAATTGCTGTCTAAGGTTTTAAAGAAATTTGCTATTTCTATGTAGTCTACTATTAACTCTAGTCCAGCCTCGCTATCGTGAGCTTCATCATGTGCAAAATAAAAATACCCTTCTCTTTGTATGAGTACATAACCTAAGGGCTTAAAGTAGGCACGAAGTTCACTCTCTTTACTGACTATGGCTTCATACAGTTCAGAGTTTCCATTTTTTGAACTATTTTCATTGATGTATCCACCTTTTAAAATAATTTGATATATTTTCTCTATGTGCTGTGGTACCAATTCATCTATATCTATAAGCATTTTTTCACCTCTACATACTCCCTATTGTCATATTTTATAAACTTCTCGTTATTTACGTCATACTGATATGCATAGTTTTTCAACATCCGTATAAACACACCAAGTACCCTATGTTTATCTATTTTCTTATGGATTAAAAATGTAATTAAATTTTCGTTTTGACTTAAAAATTCTTTATTCATTTTTTGATAATTGTAAAGTTTTTTTTCTACCCTCTCTACCGTATTGATGTTATACTTCAATGCTGTATCTTCTTTACTGTTTTGAAGTGCCATCTCTCTTGAAAGTATAATCTTTTTAATCGTTTCCAAGTAGTTATATATCTGGTCATCAGGGTGTATTTTTTTAACTTTCTGACTTTTGGAAACTACTTTATGTCTTTTGGAAACCTCTTCTATATCTGTATGGCTGAGGAGTTTACCTTCTTCTTTTAACACTTTGAGTCTTTGTAGTTTTTTTATAAACTCCCCATCTTTTATGCTTTGGTTTATAAAGTTTAATATGTCATCAAAGAGTTTTATAAATGACTTCTCAAGTCTTATGGAGTCTCTTTTAAATCTTAAAATAACTGCATTTATTTTGTAATTCTGCATTGCTTTAAAAAAACTATCGTGCTGTTTTAAAAAATTATCACAGCTATGTGTTGCCTCTATAAATTCTGAAATTTCATCTTTTGAAATTTTAAGTTTCTGCATTTTTATTTCAAAATTTGATTCACTCTTAAATGCAAATATAGAATTTGAAGCAATAGCACTGAGATTATATTTCAAGTGTGAGGGGAGTTGAGAAAGTATATTGTAAATAGATTTCATCTCTCTATTGACAGGTTCTGCACTTTTAATTCTTTGATTGTAGAAGTTCAATTCAGTTTCTAGCTTTGCTAGCTTATCGCCAATAAGCCCTATGTTTGTTTGCGTATTTTGTCCAAGCCTAACTTCATAATACTCCACCGTATCAGCCGACAGACTAAGCTCCTCTGTAAACTCATCATACTCAATAATGTCAAAACGGATCGCCTCATCCAACTTAGATGTTTTATGGCTATCCCTAATGACATCACTAGGTCGTGATTCATAGATATATAGCTCTTGCATCAACTCCTTACAAGAGTTCTGTATACCTATGATATCTGAAATATTTTTATTTATTAGCATTTTAAATTATAGCAAAAGTTAAAAACTATAAACTTTAAATTGACTACATTAATTTCCAAGAGCTC
>JAGHAW010000026.1 GCA_021161305.1 Sulfurimonas sp. | reverse complement strand
TCTTTTTAGTGTTGTTTTTCTCACAATTTGGACAATATTTAGCATTATTTTACACTCATTTGTAAAATAATCCTGTTTAAGCCCCATAGTGCCGAGTTAAACTTAAGGTTTTGACCCCCCCCCCGTTTTTTTCATTAAGCCTTAAAAACTAAAGTACTCCAATCGTCTTTTTTGAGCTTCTATTTTAAGTTTTGTAAATAAATCTTTATTTACTCCCAATATATCAAAGTTTAATCAATATTTTATGTATCTTTATTTATGCAACGCTAACTCTTTTTTAAGATATTCTCCAGTATAACTGCCACTCTTTTCATATCCACATGCCAACTCTTCAGGTGAACCCTCTGCGATGATAAGTCCACCACCGGAGCCACCCTCTGGACCCATATCTATGACCCAGTCAGCATTTTTAATCATATCTAAGTTATGCTCTATGATAAGTACAGAGTTCCCAAGCTCCACAAAATGATGAAGAACTTTTGTAAGCCTGTCTACATCTGCAAAGTGAAGACCTGTTGTCGGTTCATCTAAGATATATAGAGTTTTTCCTGTATCTTTACGGCTTAACTCTTTACTTAGCTTAATTCTCTGAGCCTCACCACCTGAGAGTGTAACTGCATTTTGTCCAAGAGTTATATAACCAAGTCCAACATCTACAAGTGTTTTCATTTTTTGATGAATCTTGGGAATAGGTTTAAAAAACTCAAAAGCTTCATCTACACTCATAGCTAAAACATCAGCTATAGTTTTTCCCTTATAAAAGACCTCTAAAGTCTGTTGATTATATCTTTTACCGTGACAGGTATCACACTTAACCATGATGTCCGGTAAAAAGTGCATCTCTATCTTAATCTCACCCTCACCTTGACACTTCTCACATCTACCACCCTTGACATTGAAACTGAATCTTGAAGTTGTATAACCTCTTATCTGTGCCTCTTTTGTTTGAGAAAAAAGATTTCTTATCTCATCCATAACACCTGTATAAGTTGCAGGATTAGATCTTGGTGTTCTACCTATGGGACTTTGGTCAAGATAGATTACTTTATCTACATGTTCTAGTCCAGTTATCTCAACACCAGCTACTTTATTTACTTTTCTCGCATGGTTTAGTAACTCTCTTGCAGTTGGCAGAAGTGTTTGAAGCATTAAAGAGCTTTTACCACTTCCACTTACTCCAGTTATACAAACAAAATTATTTAGTGGAATCTTAGCACTTAGGTTCTCAATATTATTTATAGTTACATTTTTTATCTCTATATATTTATCTTGGTTTCGTCTATAAAAATACTCTATCTTTTTTCTGCCATAGAGATAATCAGCAGTAAGTGTTTTAGCCTTTTTCAGTTTATCAAGCGTTCCGCTAAAAACAACTTCACCACCAAACTTCCCTGCTCCACTACCAATATCTACAATAAAATCAGCATTTTCAATAGTCTCTTTGTCATGCTCAACAACTATAACACTATTGCCCTTTTCCTGCAAACTTCTAAGAGTACGAATCAGTTTCTTTGTATCTCTCTCATGAAGCCCAATACTAGGCTCATCAAGAACATACATAACTCCTGTCAAACCACTACCTATTTGTGAAGCGATTCTAATTCTTTGAGCCTCACCACCACTGATAGTTCTTGCATCACGACCTAAAGTAATATAACCAAGACCAACATCAAACAAGAAATAAAGTCTTTCTCGAATCTCAGCTAAAATAGGAGCAGCAACCTGTGCATTTTGCTCATCAAGATAATCAAAGTTTGTACTATCAGCAAACCACTCATAGGTTTTAGCTATTGGCATCTCTAAAAGTTCAGCTATACCTTTTCCTCCAACTTTAACAGCTAAAGATTCTCTTTTTAGTCTATGAGATTCACAAATATTACAAACTTTTTCACTCATATAATCAGCTAACTCTTTTTCATCTTTTAACATATCGTAAGCGATTCTTATGATTCCGGGGAAGATTCTTTTAACTGTGTGATTCTTCCAAAGAAACTCAACCTCTTCAATATTTCCATGAAGTATTGCTTTTTTCTGATACTCTTCTAATTCAGAATATGGAACTGTTATATCAATATTATTATGCTTACAGACCCCTTTTAAAAATGTAAAATAGTAACCCTTATTAAAGCCATAAACTATTTTAACAGCACCTTTTTCTACTGACAAATCAATATCTATAATTTTATCTTGGTCAAGTGCATAACGAAGTCCCAAACCATCACACTCAGGACATGCACCCTTTGGTGAGTTAAATGAAAAAGAGAGAGGTTCTAGCGGGTCAAAACTTATCTTACAATCAAAACAGGCATTATGCTCACTGTAATGAATTTGAGACCTGTTTAAACCAAGCTCTTCATGATTTAATATATCTATCTCCAACTCACCATAACTCTCTTTTAAAGCTTTTTCAACATCTGCTGCAATTCTCTCTTTATTCTCTGCCTTTACAATAACCCTATCAATTACTACCTTGATAGTATGTTTTTTTGTTTTAGAAAGTTCTATCTCTTCATCAAGACGAACCATAACACCATCTATCATCGCTCTTACATAACCTTTATGCACCAAAGATTCTATCAAATCAACATAAGCACCTTTGTTTTCACGAACAAGAGGAGCCATCAAAACAAGCTTTGCACCCTCTGGCAGTTTTGCAACTTCACCAATAATATCTGAAGCACTCATTTGAGAGATGACTTTACCACACTTATGACAGTGTTGAATACCAACACGAGCATAGAGAAGTCTAAAATAATCATATATTTCTGTAATAGTCCCAACAGTTGAACGAGGATTTTTTGAAGTTGTTTTTTGGTCTATTGCAATAGCCGGAGTAAGTCCCTCTATTTTATCTACATCAGGCTTTCCGACTCTATCTAAAAACTGTCTGGCATAAGAAGAGAGAGACTCCATATATCGCCTCTGCCCCTCAGCATAAAGCGTATCAAACGCCAGAGTCGATTTACCACTACCACTTAAACCAGTC
>JAGHAW010000236.1 GCA_021161305.1 Sulfurimonas sp. | reverse complement strand
GAGCATAAAAACTTACCTCAAAAATCAAATGCAAATCTTCGTGATCATATGGATGATTTAGAACTTATATTTACAATGTTAGGGGAGAGAGTTACTACTGAAATCTCTAAAGAAGAAAAGCCGGACACTCTAGCTAAAAGTAAAAAGATAGCTTCAAGAGGTGGTAAGGTTGCAGGAAATGCAAGAGCAGAAACTGAAAAAGAGTTAGGCAGAAAAGTTAGTACAAAAGAGAACTACTTACCAAAAACTACACTTTTTGAATTAGGAAACGAAGATGAATGAATCAGAAACAAGAGCAGAACTGATAGACCCACAACTCTTGGCATGTGGATGGGGAGTTATAGAAGGTTCTAAAGTTCTTCGTGAAAGAGATGTTTGTAAAATTACCGATGGGCGAATCCAATCTGGTGGGGGTAGGAGTAAGGCACTTATCGCTGATTATATTTTAGTTTACAAGGGTGTTAAACTTGCAGTTGTGGAAGCAAAATCTGATGAGTTAGAAGTTGGGGAGGGAGTTGCACAGGCTAAACTTTACGCTCAAAAACTCTCTCTTGATACCACCTACTCTAGTAACGGAAAAGAGATTTATACTGTCTGCTTAAAAACTGGCAAAGAGGGTTTAGTTAAGAGATTTTTAACTCCAGATGAACTTTGGGAAAAAACTTATGGAGAGATAGATGAGTGGAGAGATAAGTTTTCGTCCATACCCTTTGAGAACAGAAGTGGAACTTGGCAACCTCGCTACTACCAAGAGATAGCAGTTAAAAAAACTCTTGAAGCAGTAGCTAAAAATCAAAATCGTTTACTCTTAACACTAGCAACAGGAACAGGAAAAACAGCGATAGCTTTTCAGATAGCCTGGAGGCTTTTTCAAACTAGATGGACACTTAAAAGAGATGCAAAGAGAAGACCTAGAATCTTATTTTTAGCAGATAGAAATATACTGGCAGACCAAGCTTTTAACTCATTTGGAGCATTTCCTGAAGATGCTATGGTTAGGATCAAACCTAAAGAGATAAAAAAGAGTAAAAAAGTTCCTACAAATGGGAGTATATTTTTTACTATATTTCAGTCGTTTATGAGTGGAGTTGATGAAGATGGGGAACCTCAACCATACTTTGGGGCATATCCTAAGGATTATTTTGATTTTATCATTATAGATGAGTGCCATCGTGGTGGGGCAAATGATGAGGGGAACTGGAGGGCGATTTTAGAGTACTTCTCCCCTGCTGTTCAGCTTGGACTCACTGCCACACCAAAAAGAAAAGACAATGTCGATACTTATGCCTACTTTGGGGAGCCTTTGTATATCTACTCGCTAAAAGAGGGGATAAATGACGGTTTTTTAACACCCTTTAAAGTTAAGAGAATCAAAACAACTCTTGATGACTACACATATACAAATGATGATGAGATTTTAGAGGGTGAGATAGAAAAAGGGAAACTCTATAAAGAGGAAGATTTTAACAGAAGCATAGAAATACAACAGAGAGAAAAAGAGAGAGTTAAAATCTTTATGGATGATGCTTCAAAGGATGAAAAAACCATCATCTTCGGTGCGACACAAGCTCATGCAAGCTTAGTTCGTGAGCTTGTTAACCAATATAAAAAAAGTAGCGATATAAACTATTGTGTACGAGTTACAGCAAATGACGGTGAAATAGGTGAGCAGTTCTTAAGAGAGTTTCAAGACAATGAAAAGCTGATTCCAACCATACTTACAACTTCACAAAAACTCTCAACTGGGGTTGATGCTAGAAATATCCGCAACATTGTTTTGATGCGACCTGTAAAACAGATAATCGAGTTTAAGCAGATTGTAGGACGGGGAACACGACTTTTTGAGGGTAAAGAGTTTTTTACTATTTATGATTTTGTAGATGCTTATGAGAGGTTTTTAGATCCTGAGTGGGATGGCGAACCCATAGAGGCTGAACCTACAACTCCCAAAGAGCCAAAAACTCCAAGTGAACCAAAAGAGCCAAAAACTGGCACGAGTAAACCACAAAAAATAAAAGTAAAACTTAGCGATGGAAAAGAAAGAGAGATACAGCATATGGTAGCCACCTCTTTTTGGGGAGTAGATGGAAAACCAATCTCTAGTGAAGAGTTTTTGCAAAATCTTTTTGGGGAATTGCCAAAGTTTTTCAGAAGTGAAAAAGAATTAAGAGAGATTTGGAGCAAACCCTTAACCAGAAAAATACTACTACAAAAGTTAGATGAGGCTGGATTTGGAGCAGATGAGTTAAACACTCTTAAAAAGCTTATAAATGCCGATAAAAGTGACTTGTTTGATGTACTTGAATATGTCTTTGATAGCGATATAAAACCTATCACACGAGAGGCAAGAGTAAACAAAGCCAAAGAGAGTATATTTGCACTTTTAAACACAAAACAATCAGAATTTATAGAGTTCGTTCTGAGCAAATATCTAGAGAGCGGGGTGGAAGAATTATCTCAAGAAAAACTTCCTATCTTGCTTGAGAGTAAATACCAATCACTCGAAGATGCAAAAAAGATTTTAGGAGAAGTTGCTACAATCAGTTCTCTATTTATTGAGTTTCAAAAGTATCTATATCAACAAAAAATAGCATAAAAATTTAAAAAGAAGAAGAAAGATGAAAACATACAATATTTTTACAAACAGAGAAGATTCACTTCCACAAGGAAAAGCAGATTTTTTACTCGCTGCTAGTGTTACAAAAACTTGTGAGATTGAGGGGATTACTCAAGCTGGGATTCCAGGGAAGGTTCCACTGACTCCTACACTTGACGGGGAATTTATAACCTCGCAGAAGCTTTTTTCTATGCCTCAACTTGCTGAGACTCCAAGTGGGGTTCCTACTCCTGCACTTATTACTAGAGCCGTTCATAATTTAACACCATTTAGTTCCATAGAGATTTTAAACTTAGGGCTGGAAGTAATTCCTCAAAACACTATATGCCATAATTTCGATATATCTCCTTCAAACTCTATAACCAAAGGTGCAAATATAGATGCTAAAGATGTGTTTGAAAAAGGTATGAAGTATGGGGAAAGTTATGAGTTAAAGGGTGGCTATCTTATCTTGGG
>JAGHAW010000227.1 GCA_021161305.1 Sulfurimonas sp. | reverse complement strand
TTGTAAAAATTTTAGATTTAAAAACCATATAAAAAAAAGTAACAGCACCGGTATGCTATAAATGTACGAAACTATACTTGCATCAAGTCTCAAACCAAGCCAAAAAGCACTAAAAAGCTCTAAAGAAGAGTAAGAAGATACTGAACTATAAACAAAATAGAGATAGGCTCTGGCAAACGACATAAGTGCTAAAACCAGTAGTGCTAATTTTAAAAATGAGTAAAACAAATTTAGTAAAAAATTAAAGTGTTGATATCTCGGCATTCGCAATTATACTCTTTTTAATCAAACATTCTGTAAAATATCATACTTTTACAATGAAGGTAGATAATGAAAAAACGAATCTTAGTAACTGGGGGAGCTGGTTTTTTAGGCTCTCATCTATGCCAAAGACTATTAAATGAGGGTAATGAAGTTATCTGCTTGGATAACTTTTTTACCGGTGATAAAAAAAACATAGAACATCTCCTAAATAACCACTACTTTGAACTAATTCGTCATGATGTAACCTTTCCAATATCTTTAGAAGTTGATGAGATATACAATCTTGCATGTCCAGCTTCACCACCACACTATCAGTTTGATCCAGTTCAAACAACAAAAACATCTGTAATTGGTGCTATCAATATGCTTGATTTAGCTAAAAAATGTAAAGCTAAAATTCTTCAAGCCAGTACAAGTGAGGTTTATGGAGACCCTGAAGTTCATCCTCAACCAGAGAGCTATAGAGGTTCGGTAAACACAACCGGAATCAGGGCTTGTTATGATGAGGGAAAAAGATGTGCCGAGACACTATTTTTTGACTACTACAGACAACATGATGTAAAAATCAAAGTAATGAGAATCTTCAATACCTATGGACCAAATATGAATCCTTATGATGGCAGAGTTGTAAGTAACTTTATAGTCCAAGCTTTAAAAGGCAAAGATATTACGATGTATGGCAATGGAAAACAGAGCAGAAGTTTCTGTTTCGTTGATGATCTGATTGACGGTATGATAAGACTTATGGACTCTGATGATGATTTCACGGGTCCGGTAAATATTGGGAATCCTGTTGAATTTACAATGCTAGAATTGGCAGAGCAAGTTATAAAACTAACAAAATCAAAAAGCAAAATCATCTTTCAATCACTACCACAAGACGACCCACTTCAGAGACAACCTATTATTGAGTTAGCAAAAGAGAAACTTGGTTGGGAACCTCATGTGAAGCTTGAAGATGGGCTTAAAAAGAGTATTGCATACTTTAAAGAAATAATTTAACTCAAATATGAAAATTGAGTTAAACGATTCTTATCTCATTGGTTCTGGAACAAACAGAGCATGTTACACTCATCCAGATGATAGTAACAAGGGCATTAAAGTCACTATCTCAGGTAACCATAAAGAGACAAACAGGGAGATTAAACAATATCTTTTTTTACAAAAGAGAGATATTTCTTGGGATATGTTGGCAAAATTTTACGGCACGGTAGAAACAAATCTCGGTAAAGGTGAAGTTGTTGAACTTATCAAAGATTATGATGAAAACATATCAAAATCTTTAGATGACTATTTTAGAAAAATCACATCAGTTGAAGATATAAAAAGATTTATAGACCTTCTGTTTGAGTTAAAAGAGTATCTATACAGAGAAAAAATATATGTCAAAGATTTAAATGCTGTAAATGTTGTATATCAAAAGTTTGATGACAAAAATGGGAGACTGGTTATCATAGACGGTCTTGCACATAGTAACTATGTTCCATTTAGCAGATACATAGATAGTTTGAAAATGAAAAAAGTAGATAAAAGTTGGAAACACTTTATCTACAAACTAAAAAAAAGATGCTCCACAAAATATAATCCAGATCTTAAGTCTGAATTGGATAAAAGGCAAATTTGATGATAAAAAAAGAAGCAACAGCCCTTATATGTCTCTCTCACCATATTGGAGGGATGGAGTTAGCTGCTACCAAACTTGCAAAAGTTTTGAGTAACTATATAGACCTTACTTACATCATAAAAAAAGATACTTTTATAGATAAAGAGTGTCAAGAAAATTCGGACTATGCAACACTAAAGTATGAGACAATTAACTTTAGTACAACACTTATGAGTCCCTCTATTATCTTTGGTGTAAGAGAGATTATCAAAAAAAATAGTATAAAAAATGTAATCTTTGTCGGTGCTTCAGAGATGAAGTCACTCCATTTCGCATTTTTAGGGCTAGATATAAATCTTATACTTAGACATGGAACACTAAAGTCCCATCCTAAAAAAGATTGGTTTCATACTCTTGTTTATTCAAAAGTATCTACTCATGTAGCTATTTCAAAATATATGTCAGGAAATATTAAAGAGATTATTCCTTTTGGAAAGAATACAAAACTAAAAGTTATAGTCCCATCTCTTGCAAACAAACTATCAGACAAAGAGCGAACACCATCAGATACTCTAAGAGTTCTACATGCCGGTCGTGTAACCTCTGGAAAAGGTATAGACAATGCTATCTTGGCATGTGAAACTCTCTATAAAAACGGCATAAAATTTATCTTTAACAACTATGGTCCAAGCGATGATAAATACAAAGACAAACTTCAAAAACTGCTATCAGAAATAGAGTATAAAGAGTTTGTTAATATAAATGGCTTTACAGACATCATCTATGACAAATACAAAGAACATGATATATTTCTATTTCCAACTCCAGATGAGGGATATGGAAATGTAATGATGGAATCTATCTCTCACGGCATAATAGTCTTAGCCTTTGACAACACTGCCATAAGTAATTTTGGTGAGATGGGATTTCATATACATCTCGTAGAAGATGGCTCACTTGAAGCACTAAAAAACAAACTTCTATATATAGCGAATCATTTAGAAGAAGAGAAACTATTGGCTAACAAAAATGTAAAAATTGCAAAAGAAGTTTTCTCTCCAAAGAGAGAAGCTACGGAGTACATAGAACTATTAAAATAATGGAGAAAAATTGAACACTTATAATATTGTAATCGCCTTTAACAAACTATATCTGCAACACGCTTGTGTAACGGTTATGTCACTGCTTGAAAATAACAAAGATTTGGATTTTAAAATATATATTATCTATGATGGACTAAATTCTGATGATATTTCAATGATGAATGAACTAGTCAAATCTTATAAATGCAAACTAGTTTTTAAAGAAGTTGATGATTCCATGTTCGACAATGTTGTCACAAAAGGTAGACAAACTAAAGTTGTTTACTATAACCTGCTTATCCCAAAACTAATTAATGAAGATAGAATCTACTACCTTGATGTTGATTTAGTTGTAAATGGTTCTATTAAAGAGTTTTATAACCAAGATTTTGAAGACAACTATGCAATTGGTGTTGAAAACTGGAAACTCTTTGATAGACATAAAGCATTGAAGATGAGACCTACCTCAAAATATCTAAATAATGGATCAATGATATTAAACTTAAAAAAAATCATAGCCGATAATCTCTACGAGAGATATATAGAATGCATCAACACTATAGATGATCTAAAATTTTTAGACCAAGATGTTATTAATTCTGCTATAGATGGAAAATGGAAAAGAGTACCTCTAAAATATAATGCCATTAGTTCTTATGTTAGAAAGAGTTTTTTAAAAAATAGCTACTTTAAAAAAGAGGAGATATTAGAAGCGTATAATAATCCGATAGTCATCCACTATACAGGTGGCAGAAAACCATGGCACTATAAAAGCAGAAACAAATTTAGACACCTCTACTGGGAATACCTTGCACTTACACCTTTTAAGGATTATATAGAACCTGATAGAACTTTTTTAAATATTATCAAAAAAAATATAACAATTTTTTTTCAAAACTTTAAAAGCTAATACCTCTCATCTATATAATCATCTTCATCATAATACTCACTAGCTAAAACCAATAAAACAGCATCTTTAGAAAAGTCCTGCATATTATGCCAATCTTCAGCTTCTACTATTAAACATTTTTGTGGACTATCTAACTCAAAACTACTTTTCTCTTTTAAACTATTTTCACAAAAAACACTACAACTTCCACTTATGCAAATCAACAGTTGTCGAGTCTTTTTGTGTCTATGTCCACCCCTTTGTTTACCATCAGTATTATATATATAATATACTCTTTTTATATCAAAATCAGCAATTCTTTCTATAACACTCAAACTGCCTCTCTCATCACTTATGGTAGGTAAATTTATTAGTTTAGCCATTATATTTCTCCAAATACCACTCTATAGTTTTAATTATTCCACTATCAAAATTCTCATCAGCTCTCCAGCTAAGTTCATCCTCTAACTTTGTCGCATCTATTGCATATCTTCTATCATGTCCTGCTCTATCTTCTACAAAAGTTATCAGTTCTTTATAACTCTTAGTTGTGGGAATCTTCTCATCAAGAATTGAGCAAATTTTATCTACTATTTGTAGATTTGTTCTCTCATTTCTTCCACCTATATTATAAAGCTCTCCAGCTTTAGCAGTATGATAAACCAAGTCAATTCCCTTGCAGTGGTCTAGCACATATAACCAATCTCTTATATTTTTACCATCCCCATAAATAGGAATAGATTCTCCTGCCAATGCTTTTCTTATGATGGTAGGTATCAGTTTTTCATCATGTTGTTTAGGACCATAGTTGTTTGAGCAGTTTGTTATGACAGTATTAAGTCCATAAGTCTCTTGATAACTTCTCACTATCATATCACTACCTGCTTTACTTGCACTATATGGCGAGTTTGGAGCATAGGGTGTCTCTTCCGTAAAAAGCCCCTCTTCCCCTAAAGTTCCATAGACCTCATCTGTTGAGATATGATGAAATCTGCAATCTTGATACTCTTTTTTATAACTAAACGGCTTCTCCATCCATTGATTTCGTGCCACATCTATAAGAGTAAAAGTTCCATTAACATTTGTCTCCACAAAAACACCAGGATTTTTGATAGAGTTATCTACATGACTCTCTGCTGCAAAATGTATAACACCTCTTATGTCGTACTCACTAAATATAAATTCTACTAACTCACGATTGCAAACATCTCCCTTTATAAACTTATATCGAGGATTCTCTTTACACTCTTTTAAATTATCTAAACTACCTGCATAAGTC
>JAGHAW010000123.1 GCA_021161305.1 Sulfurimonas sp. | reverse complement strand
ACTATTGATATACTTAACGCATTATTTAAAAATTTAAGGAGTTGTTTCAATGTCTAGAAAAAACCTGTCAAAACAAGATGCTCCCAAGAACATCACAAATAGCGAAAAAAAACTTGGTGATGATGACTTTATAGTTTCAAAAACAGATACTAAAGGTAAAATTATCTACTGCAATGAGATATTTGCAAAAATGGCTGGTTATCCTCCAGCTGACCTGATTGGTGCGAATCACAATCTTATACGCCATCCAGATATGCCTCGTATAGCTTTTAAAGTTCTTTGGGATTTAATTCGGGACAAAAAAGAGTTTTTTGGTTTTGTAAAAAACTTATGTGCTGATGGTGGATATTACTGGGTTTTAGCATATATAACACCAGACATAGATTCATCAGGGAAAATTGTCAGCTACACTTCTATTAGAAGAAAGCCTCCACAAAGTGCCATAGACACGATAGTTCCTATCTATAAACAGCTTTGTGACGCAGAGAAAAGTGGTGGTATGGATGCTTCGGCAAAACTTCTAGGTAGCTTTTTAGAAGAACACAAGGTTGAATATGATGAACTTGTTATCAACCTTCAAAAAGGAGCAACTCTATGAGTCTATTTTCAATATTTGACAGCACTCAAAATGATGAAGATGAGTTAATAAATAAAATTTCAACAGTTTTAAAAGATATACAAAATGGTAAACTTACCGGTCGTGTGATTTTATATAAGAATGAAACTCCTTTAGAAGCTATTGCATGGAATATAAATAACTCTCTTGACCAGATGGAAGTTATCCTAAGAGAGACCCGTTTTACCATACAAGCAGTTAGTGAAGGTAAAATGTATAGAAGTATGTTCCCCGAAGGACTTCATGGAGAGTTTAAAGAAACAGCAAATGCCATACAAAAAGCTGTAGCTTCCATGAAGGCAAATGAAAGATATAAACTTATGGGACAACTCTCATCTGCTTTTGGTGAGTTTAATGGTGGAATGAAAGGAAACCTTGACCTTATTACTTCTGATATAAACAAAACAGAAGAAGCATTTATGGAAGTCACTAAGCTTACCACCAAGGCTTCTAGCTCTGCCGAAGAGACTTACGGTGCAGTTGAAACAACAGCAACAGAGATCTCAACTCTTCGTGAACTTGTCAGTGATACTACTGAAGCAATTGAACAGATGAATAGTAATGTAAATGACATCTCAACTGTTGTAAGTCTTATAAAAGATATTGCAGACCAGACAAACCTGTTAGCACTTAATGCAGCCATAGAAGCAGCACGAGCTGGAGAACATGGACGAGGTTTTGCTGTTGTTGCTGATGAGGTCAGAAAACTGGCAGAGAGAACTGCTAAAGCAACTGGAGAGATAAGCATAACTATACAAAATCTTCAACAGCAATCAAGTGGTATCTCTGAAAATGCATCAACTATTAGCGATATTGCCAATAGTGCAAATAACACTATGAATACTTTCTCAACTACTATGGGAACTTTGACCATAGATATGAAAACTACTTCATCTTCATCAAATCAAAGTAGTTTCGCACTATTTTTATCTAACTACAAAATTCATCATATACTCTTTAAGTCAAAAGCTTACTCTGCAGTTGTAAACAGCACCGTAACCGAGGATCTTAAAGATGATTATAAACATTGTGGTCTTGGTCTTTGGTACTATAGTACCGGACAGAAGCTTTTTGGGAATAATACCTCATTTAAAAAACTCGAAACACATCATCAACAATTTCATAATCTTATAAATGAAAACTTAGATTGTGCTTTAAGTGGTGGATGCATGGCCAAAAACAAATCTAAAGATGAGATTATGAAAAGATTTCAAGATGCTGAAGAACATTCAAATACTTTATTTGCTCTTATGGACACTTTAGCTCATGAAGTTGGTCAAGATGTAGACATGAATGAAGTGTTAGCCTAAGCTCTACACTAAATCTACACTTTTTATCTTTATAATAGTGATTAAGAAAGAGAAAGAAAAATCTCTTTTGGACACTCCCTTAAAATTAGAAATATTGGTCTCATGCTAACCCATAAGTGTGAGGCTAATTTCTTCTAACTTTCGTTATTTACCTTGTCTCTGCGTCTTTGTTTCATTTTCAGTTTTGCAAGTTCACGCATATCAACAGTGGAATCACTTTCATCAACTATTTCAACACCTAAAATAGTCTCAACACAATCTTCAAGCGTTATAATCCCCTCTGTTTGATCATAGTTGTCCATAACTAAAAACATATGGTCTTTTTTATCTATAAATAGGTCTAGTGCTTTAGAAACAGGAATATTTTCATTTATAGCAAATATATTTTTCTTAATAGAACCAAGAGTTACACTGTCATCTTCTAGTGCTTGTTTGAAGATTCTTTTTGTCATAACTATTCCAATAACTTCTTCGATAGATTCGTGATATACCGGAATACGAGAGAACTTAAAAATATCCTCTTTTGTCTCTATAATCTCTTTTATGGTCATCTTCTCATCAAGAGCAAATACAACACTTCTTGGTGTTAAAACTTCTCCAACTTTAATATTATCAAGATTTAAAATATTTTCAATGACATCTGACTCTTTCTCATCTATAACACCCTCATCTTCACCAAGAAGCATGCTCTCTAAAAGTTCCTCTTTTGTAAAAGAGTTTGCATCATCACTTCCTTTTGAGATTCTATTTGTTACAAAAAGAGTAGTTAAAATTATAGGGTATGTAAGCCAAATAAAAAGTCTTATGACATGTGCAGATATTGGAGCAAGTTGCTTCCAATAAATAGCACCGATTGTTTTAGGAATAATCTCTGATAAAAATAAAATAGCAAAAGTAAGAACTATAGACACATATACAACAGCATCATTACCAAAAATCATAGCAGCTTGAGCACCAACAGCAGCAGCACCTAAAGTATTTGCAATAGTATTTAAGATTAAGATAGAAGCGATTGATTTGTTTATATTTTCTTTATGGAGCTTTAACAGCTTTCCTACAGTTGGTCTCTCTTTTTCCAATACTGCAACGAACGACATGTTTACAGAGAGAAGTACTGACTCTAAAATTGAGCATAAAAATGATACGCTCACCGACAGTACAAAAAATAAAATTAATAAATCCAAGTTTTACAAAATCCTTTTAATTGTTTTAATACGCTCAAGGAAGTAATTCCTTGAGCTACGCTAACGCTTAGTTTTCTTCGGCAGAAAGCCCACGCACAATAAGCTGTGCTTTTTACAACAAAATATATGTTGCTAAGCCTAAAAAGCTAAAAAAGCCTACAATATCCGTTACAGTTGTTAAAATAACTGTACTTCCAATAGCTGGGTCAATATCCATCTTCTTTAAAAAAAGAGGTATAGTCGCACCAAAAAAACCTGCCATAAAGAGGTTTATAATCATGCTTAAAGCAATTACCACTCCAAGCATTCCCATGTTGAACCATAGTGAGGCTATAATGCCCATAACTATAGCAAATAAAATTCCATTACCCAAGGAGATAGCTACCTCCTTTTTAATAATTCTCATAGCATCACCCTGAGATATATCGCCAAGAGCTAACTGTCTAACTACAACTGTTAAACTTTGCGTTCCAGCATTTCCACCCATGGAAGCAACTATAGGCATCAGTACAGCAAGAGCCACCATACTTTGTAATGTATCTGCGAAGAGAGCAATAACTAAAGATGCAGCAATAGCTGTAAAAAGATTCAGACTAAGCCAAGTTGCACGCGTACGAGCAGCTTTTATAATCCCATCATCCTCTTCTGCTTCATCATCAACTCCGGCAAGATGATACATCTGCTCTGTGGCATGTTCATTGATAATATCATAAATATCATCAGAAGTGATACGCCCAACAAGAACCCCATAAGCATTTACTATCGGCATAACAGGAAGGTCATACTCTTCAAAGTAGTGAACTACTTCTTTTATATCTTCTCTATCTTGTGCTACCTTAGGTTCAAAACTATCATCACTTGATTCTATATTTTCTTTTAATGTCCTAGAAAAATCAAAAATCAGTAAATCATCAAGACCAACTGTATACTTTAGTTTATTATCCTCATTTGTAATAAAAAGATTCTGAACATTTTCAAGTTCGTTCTCTTTGCGAAGCTTCGCAAATCTATGTATAACTTCTTGAACTATTTCACTCTTATAAGCTGTAAAAACTTCAAGCTGCATATATGCACCAGCTTCATCTTCTTCATAGTTATGAAGTTTTGTAATCTCTTCTTGATCATCCTCATGAAGTGTTTCAAATACTTCAGATGCTATTGTATGATCAACCTCTTCAAGTTCGTGCATAAAGTCAGCTTGGTCATCTGATTCAAGTTCTGTTACAGCATGTGAAAGTTCATTAACAGTAAGAGACTCAACAACATCATCAAAAAGTCTGTCAGGAAGTGCAAGAGCAACATCACCAACCAAATCTTTTGGTATAAGTTTTACAGCATCAGAAAATTCACTATCATCTAGGGTTTTTAAAATCTTTGCTATATCTGAAGGATATATCTCACTAAGTTCATTAGAATTAAGATACTCTTTTAATTTATTCATAATTTCTCACTACACACTCTTATTTTCTAATTTTAATTACAAAAGTAGAAAAGTCTAAACTATCTAATCTTGAAATAAGTTTATGAAAATTATAATTACTCTCATCAAGTAGATTCCCACTAACTTGCTCAAACTCATACAAATTTATTGGTTTTTTTGAGTAAATAGCGACATAGAGTTCTTGTATAGTTTTTTTATATGGGTTTTCTATTTTAAAGATTTCTGTACTTTTAACATCTGGATAACGAAATGATTTAGTTGATTTCTTATTTGCCAAAAGTGTACCGACTTTTCCGTTATGTTCAACATAAAGGATAGAGATATACCCCTCTTTTTTATGTTTTACATTGAAGTACATATCATCATTTTGTTTATATATCTTTTGATTTGCTTTTATAGAAACAAGATTGCTTTTTTGATTTGAGAAAAATTTATAGAAGTTATTTTGATTTATCGGCACTAATACATCTCTATATTTTAATTGCCAAAAATTATCTTTTCTTACTATCTGATAGTTTAGTTTTTTTTCTATATCTCTATTTAAATTTTTAATTCCCCATGTCTTTTTTAGGTATCGGTTCTGTTTTTCATCTTTTAAATTATCTGGCAACAGTTTTTTTAGTTTTATCTCAAAAGGGGAGTTGTCATAGATGGCTCCAACATACCACATGCCATCTTCATTTTCAACTTTTACAAACTCTATACCACTTAAAATAGCTTTTGAGTGAGTCTTTAACTTTACAGATGAGCTGTGCTTCGCCCTACCCCTAATATCCGACGACGAGATGTCAATAGAGGAATCTACACTTACAGAAATAGCCTGCGTAATATCAGAAATGGCACTCTGTTTTGCTTCTTTTAGGTCACTATCCATGCCATAACCAACTATCTCACACTTCTCATCATGTTCGATATTGAAAAACCAACTTGGAGTTCCAAAAAGTAAAATCGGAGCAATTAAGATAAAAAATATTCTCTTCATTAGTAGAGTGACCTTTTTTTATTTCCATAGATTTGAGGAACTTGTATATAACCTATACCTTTTTTTAAAGAATTCTTCTTAACTTGCTGTTTTATATCTGGATAGACTTTATTTAGTTTAGTCTCACCTTTAGAAAGTCCTTCTATAAGAAAATATGAAAACATTCTCTGTTTTTTATCTCTATAATCATTGGCAAAATCATCTGATTTACCAGCTGAAAAAACGGTAATTTTGTTAGTATTAACAACAGTCTTTTTACCCCTTATAATTGGTGCAACACCTTTATACAACAGACCACCCCTATCATCTTTCCCGCTAAAACAACTATCTATAAATACAAATACATTTTTCACTTTTATCTTTGATAATTTTGCATAGATATTTTTAAGTTTCAGATTCGGCTCTAAATACATAGCATCAGCACTCATATCATATGGCAATATGTATGTTTCTCCACTTTTACTTGGCACTCCGTGACCAGCATAATAGATATAGAGATTTCCTCTGCTATCTGCAAGTTCTTTGATGATTTCCAACTTTGCTTTTAACTCTCCAGAAGTAGCTTCATCATTAAGCAAAAGAATAATATTTTCTTTTGGAACACCAAAAGTTATATTTACCAACTCTGCAAAAGCACGAGCAGAAGTATCTGCATAAATTACTCTTGGATTTTGTTTATACTTGTCTATTCCAATAACAAGAGCATAGGAGTTTAAATTTTCCTCAGATGCTGTTCTAAAGTTGTATCTTGCATTTCCAAATCTGCGTCTTATGGTTTTATATGTTGGTTTTCTTACTTTGCTAACTGGCTTGGAAGCTTTTGCATAGACTACCTTTGGGGTTTCTTTCGGAGTTCGTCTCGGTGCTTTACCTTTAGATATTCGTTTAAACCCAACATTTATCTCTTTTCTAAGTTTTGAGACTAAAGAGTTATATGTTTTATGTATTTTAACCCCGTCATATCTTAGATTTTTACTGTCAAGATACTCTATCTCATAGTTGTTTGAATCGTAAAATATATTAACCCTAGCCATATATTTGGCACTTCTAGCATACTCAGCTTCAATTTTTCCATGTGCCACTTCTTTGACATTCCAACCTCTTTTCTTGGCAGCAGATTCAATCACACCCTTAACATTTTTTTCACTAAGATGTATTTTGATTGGTTCTTTTATATGTAAGACACTCTTAACCCTGCTACAACCTACAAAAGATAAAAATAACACTATAGTTAACAATAAAAGTAATATTTTCTTCAACATTCCATCTCCTTCTATCTACCATATAATCATTATATCATTAAAATTATTTATCATACTTTACAAGTTTGTTGTATCTAATCATACTACCTAATTCTTGGGCATACTTCTTACCAATTTCTGAATATTTATCCAGTTTTTTAATTATTTTCATCACATCATTTGAAACATATCTAACTTCTCTAAACTCTTTATAATCTTCTACTCTTCCCATCATCTTGTAATATTCTCTAACTGATTCCTCAATGCTATTAAATTTTTTAAGCCAAATTATTCTTTTACCACCTCTTTTTTCACCTGCTGAGATTCTTGGTTCATTTTTATTGGCACTCCAGACACCAAAGATATTATTTGCTTTTACAAAAAATCTTGAAGTTGCCCATGCACTCTCCATGGCTGCTTGAGCCAGTGCTATACTTTGTGGATGTGGTTTTAAAGCCAAAAGAAGCTCTCTATCACTTTTAACTTTATAAACTTTTTTCAGCTTTTGAATCTTCTCTCTATTTTCACTGTTTTTCATATCTTTTACAATAGTTTTATACTGAATCATCAACTCTGCATACACCTTTTGTACTGCCGGTTCAACAAGATAGTAAAATCTCTCTTTTTTAGTTTTTACGCTTATTCTTTTTGGTACATTTTCAGCTGTATAGAGTGCTTTAACAGTTGCTGAAGCTGTAAGACTAAGAGATATTAGTAGAAATATGATTATATATTTCATAGTTTTCCTTATTGTAGTGCGATAGCGAATGAACCTGTCGCAACTACATTGTCATTTTCAATTATAGTGAAAGAGAGTGAGTTAAAATCTGCTAGTTTGTGGTCTAAATGTACATCTACTATATATTTTGTAGATTTAAGTTTTTGTAGAAGTTTTATATTTTTAAGCGTGACTAAAAAGCCTATCCTAACAGTGGAATCCTCACTAAGGATAGCTGAAGAGCTTTGAGCAGCTGCTTCAACTAGCATACCTAAAGTCGGAATCATATCAAACCCCACTACCACAGAAGCATTTTTAACATCTGCAGAGATAAGAGACTTGACAAATCTTATTGGGGGGATATGTGGTATTGGGAATTCTACCATAAATTACTAAGCGTTAAGTTCTTGTTGCTCATTTATGTAGGTAACTAAAGTGTTAGCAGTTGAAAATATGTTAGCTGATTCTTCCATATTTGTCACTTTTACCCCAAACTCTTTTTCTAAGATAAGAGTAAGCTCAATAGCATCAACACTATCAAGACCTAATCCATCATCCCCAAAAAGAGCCATATCATCCTCTATCTCATCTACTTCAATATCTTCAAGACCAAGACCGGCTATAATTTTTTCTTTTAAATCATTTGTTTTTACCAAAACAGTACTCCACTAACTTTTTTGACATTGTACCCTATT
>JAGHAW010000243.1 GCA_021161305.1 Sulfurimonas sp. | reverse complement strand
GACAAAAAACTAACGATTGAGTTAGATGCTAAAGTCTACGAAGACACTAGAGAAAGACTAATCATAATATAATCAAATTTTAGGTAAAATATCCAAAATTATTTACAAGGCTTTTACTTATGACTATGGATGTTATGGAAATTCAAGAAATTATTCCTCACCGTTACCCTTTTTTACTTTTAGACCGTGTTACAGAAGTTGTTCCAAATGAGACACTTGTTGGCTATAAAAATGTAACAATTGGCGATAATATATTTCAAGGTCACTTCCCCGGTCACCCGATATACCCAGGTGTAATGATTCTAGAAGGTATGGCTCAAGCTGGTGGAATACTCGCTTTTAAAAGTATGAATATGTCCAAAGAAGAAGCTGCAAACAAAGTAGTTTACTTTATGAGTATTGATAAAGCAAAATTTCGTGCTCCTGTTAAACCAGGAGATAAATTAGAATATCATATAAATGTTATCAAACAAAAAGGTGCTATCTGGGTACTAGACGGAAAAGCTTTCGTTGATGATAAGCTAGTAGCTCAAGCTGAATTAAAAGCTATGATTGTTGATAAGTAGGAAAGATTCTATGAACAAAATTTCTCCTCTTGCAATCATTGAAGATGGTGCAGTAATCGGAAAAGATGTTGAAATTGGACCATATTGTCTTATCTCATCACAAGCTACTATTGGTGATGGAACAGTTATTGATCAAAATACATCCATTTATGGAAAAACTACTATCGGTAAAAACAACCATATATTTTCACATGCCGTTATTGGTTCTGTTCCACAAGATTTGAAATTTGCAGGAGAAGATGTTGAACTTGTTATTGGCGACCATAACAAGATAAGAGAGTTTACACTTTTCAACCCTGGAACAAAAGGTGGTGGTGGAAAGACTATCATCGGTTCGCACAATCTTTTTATGGGTTATGTACATATTGGTCACGATGTTATTATTGGGAACCACTGTATTTTAGCAAATGCTGCTACTTTAGCTGGGCATGTAGAGATGGGTGATTATGCTGTGATTGGTGGAATGACGCCGATACATCAGTTTGTACACATTGGTGACTATGCAATGGTTGCAGGTGCATCAGCTTTAGCTCAAGATGTACCACCATACTGTATGGCAGAAGGGAATCGTGCTTCACTTAGAGGTCTTAATCTAACAGGACTTAGAAGAAATCTTAAAAGAGATGAGATAGATGGATTGAAAACAGCATACAAAGAACTTTTTGAATCTGGAAAACCACTAAAAGATGTAGCTGCCCAACTTGTAGAGAGCAGTGAAAACCATCATGTACACAATCTTTGTAACTTTATTTTAAAAACAAAACGAGGGATTCCATATGAGAGAAAAAGCATATGATAAATAGAAAATGTAGTTTTTGTGAAGCAAGTGAGAGTGAAGAAAATCCACTCATAGCTGGAAATGGTGTCTATATATGTAAAAATTGCGTTACTTCAGCATATAAGATTATGTTTGGTGATGAAAAAAATGATACAAAACAAGGGGATAAAGAACTTCTTGAGGCAGTAGAGACACTTATGACACCAAAAGAGTTGGATAATTTTCTAGGCGATTATATCATCGGTCAAGAGAGAGCCAGAAAACTTCTAAGTGTAGCAGTTTATAACCACTACAAAAGAATCTTTAAAACTCATACCGTAACTGATGATGAAACAGAGATAGAAAAATCAAATATTCTTCTTATCGGACCAACGGGAAGTGGTAAAACTCTTATGGCTCAAACTATAGCCAGAGTTTTAAATGTTCCTATTGCTATTACAGATGCTACAAGTCTTACAGAAGCTGGATATGTTGGGGAAGATGTTGAAAATATCTTAACAAAACTACTACAATCAGCTGATGGAGACATCAAAAGAGCTGAGACAGGTATAGTTTTTATAGATGAAGTTGATAAAATCGCTCGCATGAGTGAGAATCGCTCTATCACTCGAGATGTTTCAGGGGAAGGTGTTCAGCAAGCCCTTCTTAAAATCATAGAGGGTGCAGAGGTAAACATACCACCAAAAGGTGGAAGAAAACATCCAAATCAAGAGTTTACAACAATTAATACTAAAAATATTCTCTTTATCTGTGGTGGTGCTTTTGACGGTCTAGAAGAAATACTAAAAAGAAAACAGGGTAACAATGTACTAGGTTTTGGTCATGATAAAAAAACAAAAGATGAACAAAAACCTACTTATGATATGGCTGAACCAGATGATTTAGTTAAGTATGGTATTGTTCCTGAACTTATAGGTAGATTGCCTATTATCGCATCACTTCATGAGATTAGCGAAGAAGATATGGTTCGCATACTGACAGAGCCTAAAAACTCTCTTGTTAAACAATATAAAAAACTTTTTTCAATTGATGAAGTTGAACTAAATTTTGAAGAAGATGCACTAAAAGCAATCGCTGCAAAATCGATCAAGAGAAAGACTGGGGCTCGTGGGCTTCGTGCAATTTTAGAAGAAAATATGATAGATATAATGTATGAACTTCCAGAATATTGTGGTTATGAAGTTTTAATTACCAAAGAAGTTATCGAAAATGGTGATAATCCTATTTACATCAAAAAATCAACAAAAAAAATAGCATAAGGCACAGATAATGATATTCAATAAAATAGTAGGGCTTTTCTCAAATGATCTCTCAATCGACTTGGGAACTGCAAATACAATTGTAATAGCTAAAGGTCGTGGTATTATTATCAACGAGCCCTCAGTTGTTGCAGTAAAAACAGAGAAATATGGTCAACAAAGAATTTTAGCTGTTGGACAGGAAGCAAAAGATATGGTTGGTAAAACACCCGGTAATATCAAAGCTATTCGTCCTATGAGAGATGGTGTTATTGCGGACTTTGATATGACAGAGAAGATGATAAGAAAATTTATCGAAAAAGCCCATGGAAGAAGTACTTTAATAAGTCCGAGAATTATCATTTGTGTTCCTTATGGTCTTACTCAAGTTGAGAGAAAAGCTGTTCGTGAATCTGCTCTAAGTGCTGGAGCTAGAGAGGTTTTTCTTATAGAAGAACCTATGGCAGCAGCAATTGGGGCAGGAGTGGAGATTCGTGAACCTAAAGGAAACTTGGTTGTTGATATTGGTGGTGGAACAACTGAGATAGGTGTAGTCTCACTTGGTGGACTTGTTTTGTCTAAATCTATCCGTACAGCCGGAGACAAGATAGACCAATCAATAGTAAACTATGTAAGAAAAAAATACAATCTTCTTATAGGTGAGAGGGTAGCTGAAGAGATTAAAATAAATATCGGTACTGCTGTTGTACTAGATGAAGAGTTATCTATGGTCGTCACCGGCAGGGACCAAGTTGAAGGGCTTTTAAGTTCAGTTGAACTAACTAGTGAAGATGCTAGGGAAGCGATGAGAGAACCATTAAAAGAGGTTGGAGAAGCTCTTCGCGATGTACTAGAACAGATGCCTCCTGATTTGGCAGGGGACATTGTAAATCATGGAATTATCTTAACCGGAGGTGGTGCTCTTATTCGCCAATTAGACAGATACCTGTCTAATATAGTAAAGATTCCGGTATATGTTGCCGATGAACCACTTTTAGCAGTTGCCCGTGGAACTGGTCGTGCCTTAGAAGAGATAGATCTACTGCAAGAACTATCTGAAAATGAATAAAGAGCTACTTAGCTTTTTTACAATTTTTATTGCACTCTTTTTGGGTGCATTATATTATACAAATATTATCCAATTACCATTTATATCTTCACTAAATTATATTAAATCAACCTATCATAATTCTATAGAATTTGTTCAAGAACAAATTGACAAACATACCTTTCAAGCCGAACATATCACTACACTTAATGAAAAACTTCAAAAATATGAAAACAACCATCTAGTTATGCAACAACTAGCATCAGAGATAAATGATCTTTTTAAAGAAAATCACTCTAGTTTAAAAACAGACCCGAAAGTAGAATTAGTTAGAACTATATCTTATGAAAACTTTGGTAATTTCAACAGAATCTGGCTAGAAATAAATGACTATAACTCATCAAAAATTTATGGACTTACATACAGAGAATTAGTTGCTGGAATTATTATCCAACATAAAGGCAAAGCACTTGGACTTTTAAATAGAGATATAAAAAGTTCTTACGCTGTCTATGTAGGTAAGAATTTAGCACCGGGAATTGCTCACGGAAATAATGCAAAAAATTTAGTTATTGAATTTATACCGGCATGGTTTGATATTAATAAGGGAGATGAAGTTGTAACATCAGGACTTGATAAAATCTTTTTTAAAGATCTAAAAGTCGGACGAGTTCTCTCCGTAACCTCGTCACAAGGCTACCAAAATGCAGTTATAGAGCCTTACTACAAGGCAAATGACCCAAACTATTTTCACATGATAAGAAGTCTTAAATGAAGTACCTTCTAATCCTATTTTTAATCTGTATTGGAATTCAAGCTGAAGATAAAAAACAGACAATCACTATTGGTGCCGGTTCATATATTCAAACCCAACCATACAAAGATGTTGATGATATTGTTCTGCCTTCACCTGTAATATTTTTTGACAATGGTATAGTTTATGTACGGTGGAGTAGAGTAGGAATCTACTTTTTAGGAAATGAAAAAGATGATTATGCTTGGGGTTTTTCACTAACAACTCAACCAAGAACCTATG
>JAGHAW010000047.1 GCA_021161305.1 Sulfurimonas sp. | reverse complement strand
GAAGATTTAACTCTAATCTTACTTTTTTTTGTTGATTTAATTCTAGGTTTTGATTTTGGTACTTTATATGAAGTTTTAGGCTTAATGGTTGAAAGCTCGTTAGAATATTGTGAAACATCTATATGAAGTCTTTTCCCACTCTTGACTATACCTTGCAATGAACGATATTTAAGATTTGAATTTTCAGACATAATGGCACGAAGATATAGGTTTTTGTAATCATTATACGCACGAAACTGATTGCTCTTACTGCCATCTCTCATAAAACCATCAGCTCGTTTTAGAATCTCACTGTCACTTAGGGCAGATAGAGAGAGTACAAGTAGTAAAAGTAGTGTTAAAAGACGAAACATTTGAGTTTTATTCGCCTTTAGTTAATTTGTCCATCAACTCTTTTACAGAGATTATTTTATCTAATCTATATCCATTTGTACCAGAAAAGAAAAGACCAGTTTCTAAGTTACCGTTATAAGCATCGCTAAGTCTGTCTGCTATACAAAAGCCAACCACCCTAGCCTCTTCTCCACGCTTACAAGGAGCTACACAGTTAGAAATACACTTGATTGCCGGACCCTCTCTCTTTTCAACCATCTTAGTTAAATTTGTTCTTATTCCTTGTGCAGGATAACCAACCGGAGAACCCATTAGCTGTATATCATCCTCTTTTGCATCCAAAAGAACTTGTTTAAAGTTTTCATGTGCATCACACTCAAAAGTACCAATAAAACGAGTTCCCATTTGAACTGCAGTTGCACCAAGAGCCATCATCTCCTCTATGTCATTTTTATCCCAAATACCACCAGCAGCGATAACTGGAATTCCACCCCAAAGAGCAGCCTCAGCAACAACTGGAGCCACTAGATTTTCTAACCGATTTTCCTCTTTTTTACAATCCTCATAAGAGAAACCTTGATGCCCGCCACTTTTTGGACCCTCTAGCACAACTGCATCAGGAAGTCTGTTATATCTTTTTTGCCATCTTTTACAAATAATCTTAAGTGCTTTAGCAGATGAAACTATTGGAACAAGTGCAACATCTGGATAACCCTCTGTAAACTCTGGCATATTCGTAGGAAGCCCCGCACCGGTAATAATAATATCTATACCTGATTCGCAAGCATCTCTTATAACACGACCATAATCATTTATAGCATAAAGAACATTTGCTGCTAATGGTTTATCACCACTTATCTTTCGTGCATTTTTAATAATAGCATCAAAACCCTCTTTTGAATAAAAGTTTTTTTCTGTAAATGGTCTACCATCTACAAGTTTTTTTGCATAGGCTTTGTTATCATAATAGCCAGTACCGACTGAACTTATTACACCTAAACCACCCTCTTTTGATACGGTTCCGGCAAGTTGATCCCAACTAATCCCAAGACCCATGCCACCTTGAACAATAGGCTTCTCAATAACATATTTTCCAATTTTAAAAGACTCAAAACTCATCTAATTAACCTTTAACTTTGCAAATTTTCTTTTTCCGACTTGAAGCACATACTCACCAACTTGAAGTTGTAACTGTATATCAGATATTTTCTCTTGGTTTATTTTAACAGCACCTTGCTTAATATCTCTTCTAGCTTGAGAAGTTGATGGCTCAATGTTACAATCTACTAATGCTTTTGCTATCCAAATCTCTCCATCACAACTAAACTCGGTAATATCTGTTGGAATTTGACTTTTTGCGTGAACTTTTTCAAACTCTGCTTTTGCATTTTGAGCATCTTCTTCTGAGTGAAATCTTGTAGTTATCTCTGATGCCAAATCTTCTTTAACCTTTTTAGGATGTAAAGAACCATCTTCAACACCACTTTTAAGCGTAGCTATTTCATCTAAAGATTTTGTACTAAGAAGTTCAAAATATCTCCACATTAAGTCATCTGATATACTTAAAACTTTTCCGAACATATCATTTGCTTTATCTGATACACCTATATAGTTACCTAAAGATTTGCTCATCTTTTGTACACCGTCAAGACCCTCTAAAATAGGCATCATAAGCACGGCTTGTTGCTTTTTAACATTGTAAGTTTTTTGCAATTGGCGACCCATTAAAAGATTAAACTTTTGGTCTGTTCCACCTATTTCGATATCACTTTTAAGATAGACACTATCATAACCTTGAAGCAGTGGATACATAAACTCACTAACTGCTATAGGCGTATTAGAAGCAAATCTTTTTGAAAAATCATCTCTCTCTAACATTCTTGCAACTGTTAAAGTTGATGATAACTCAAGCATACCCGAAGCACCAAGTTTTTCTAACCAATCGTTGTTATAGACTATCTCAGTTTTACTCTTATCTAAAATCTTAAAAGCTTGAGTGGTATAACTTGCAATATTTTGTCTTATCTCATCTTTTGTCAAAACTTTTCTAGTAGCACTTTTGCCAGTTGGATCACCAATAGTTGCAGTAAAATCACCTATAAGAAACTGAACTACTGCTCCATATTTTTGAAATGTCGCAAGTTTTTGTAAAAGTACAGTATGCCCCAGATGTAAATCAGGTGCAGTTGGATCAAAACCACATTTTACTGTATAATTTTTCCCCTCATCAAAGTACGCTTTTAAAAGTTTTTCAATTCTCTCGTTGTCTATAATCTCAGCACTACCTCTATCTATCTCTCTTAAAGCTTCTTGTAACATTCTAAATATATCCCTAATTAATTTTTATAAGCATCATCTGTACAAATTAGATGTATCACTTTTATTTTTTTCTCTATTTTAGCACGAAGAGTGTTAATGTCCGCTTCATTTGACTCAAAACCAATTTCACAATAGCGAATATAATCACCACTATCTTTACCTAGTTCTACCAAACTAATATCTATATTTAATTTTACCAAATATGTTAAAAATTTTGCCAAAGCACCTTTCTCATTGTGAAGTGATACTATTACATTGTAATGATAAATATTTTGTCTCTCCCATCTTACAAAGAGCATTTTTTCATGTACTTCCATCTTCTTCATAGCATTTTTACACATTTTATGATGAACATGTGCTTTACCTTTTTCTAAGAAAGCAACTATCTCATCTCCTACTTTTGGATGGCAGCAGTAGTCAAAGACAACATCTGAAATATTTGATATACTAAATATTTCTATACCGGAAATCACCGTGGATTTCAACTTAAATCTATGTCTGGATAAAAAACCTTTAAACCTGCTATTTTTACTAATCTCTGTCGTATATTTATTTATCACTTCACGATAATTATCAATATCACAAGGTATGTTTGATCGTCTTTCACAATTGATTGTTTCAAACCACTCTTCTACTCTTGCATGATTTAAATTCATCGCTGTTGAGACTATATTTACACTAGATTTAAAGTTTATATCACGAATTCTGGCATTACAATTTGTACGCATATTCGCTTTAGCCTTAGATGTTTTAACTGCATCTATCCAACTGCATCTTGTAACTGTATCATCAACTATATTTATCTTAACAATATCTCCATTATGCAACTCTGATAAAAGAGGTGCTCTTGTTTTATTGATAAGAGAAGAATCTGCACAATTACCCACCTCACTGTGAACTGCATAAGCATAATCAAGAGCAACCGCACCACGAGGAAGTGTATAAGGCTTACCTTTAGGAGAAAAGACAACTATGTCATCGCTATAAAGGTCATTTTTAATAAGCTCATAGAAATCTTCTACAGACTCATTTTGATAACCAAGATTGTTTAACCAATCAAGTTTTATATTGTTCCCGCCACTTTTATATTTCCAGTGTGCAGCAACACCGAGTTCAGCAGTTTTATGCATTTCAAAAGTTCTAATCTGCACTTCAAATATAGCCGTATTATAAAAAACTGTTGTATGAATAGTCTGATAACCATTATCTTTTGCAATAGCAATATAATCTTTAAATCTTGATGACAATGGACGAAAATGTAGATGGATTAAACCTAAAATCTTGTAACATTTTACTGGATCTTGAGTTAAAATTCTAACAGCTAAAAGATCAAGAACTTCATCGATTCCAACACCTTTTCTCTGCATTTTTAGATATATAGAATACCTGTGTTTTACACGAGATATTATCTCTACTTCATCTTCACAAAACCCATTAGTTATCAGAAGTTTTTGCATTAACTGCTTAAACTCTTCGAGTTTCATCTCAATAGCATGAAAATTAGAATCAAGATAGTTGTCTATATGATGTTTTTCCTCTTTAAAAAGATACCCAAAACTCAAATCTTCTAGTATATTTTTTAAAAAAGAGATACCCAAACGATGTGCAATCGGTGCATAAACTACAAGTGTCTCTTCAGCAATACGAAGCTGTTTATGTGGAGGAAGTGAATCAAGAGTTAACATATTATGAAGTCTGTCACATAGCTTTATAACTAAAACTCGAACATCATCAATACTTGCCAAAAGCATCTTTCTAAAAGATAGAGCAGAAACAACAAGCTTTTCATCTGAACTTGATGGAACCAATTCTGTATCTCTTATATCATCAATTTTAGTTAAACCCTCAACAAGGTGTGCTACATCTTTACCGAATTTATCTGCAATTTCATCTATAGTTATAGGAGTATCTTCAACTACATCATGCAAAAGTGCTGCTATAGCCATCAATTCGTCATTTGTTATAGATGAAACAATACTTGCTACTAAGATAGGGTGTACAATATATGGCTCACCACTCTTTCTAAACTGATTAATATGAGCCTGAGAGGAGTAATCCAAAGCATCTTCTAAAGCTTTAGATATTTTCATATGTGAAAAGAGGTAGTCTGTTGCCGAGTCAACATCGTGTAGATGTCTGACTTTTTCAATATCTACCTGACTTAGTCCCAAAGAACTAACCCTCTATATCTACAAAGCCTTTAATAATTACAAGGCCTTCAGCAATTTCCATCAGAGCCAAATCTGCAGCTTTAACACTTTTTGGATCAATATTTAACTTACTTGGTGCACCATTTAAAAGTTCATCTGTTCTTTTTGCAACTGCTATTGCTAGTTGATAATTATCCATATTTGGATTATTTTGTAAAATTTTGGCTGTTAATTCTTCTATTTTCATTCATATTTCCTTTAAATTATTATTTATAAATTTTATCTTACTATTGAGCAATTTTGCATATTGCCATTTAGAATATCTAAGATATTCCCTTTTTTAGACATATCACACACAATAATAGGTAACTTATTGTCTTTGGCTAATGCTATAGATGTATCATCCATAACTTTAATATGGTCTGAAAGTGCTTGTTCATAAGTTAATTCTGAAAGTTTTACAGCATCACTGAATTTTTCCGGATCTTTATCATAAACACCATCAACTTTAGTGGCTTTGATAATTACCTCTGCACCAATTTCAACTGCTCTAAGAGTCGCAGCTGTATCTGTCGTAAAAAATGGATTACCTGTTCCTGCTGCAAAAATTACAACACGACCTTTCTCCAAATGACGAACTGCTCGACGATTGATATAAGGCTCTGCAATCTGCTCCATTTTAATGGCTGTCTGCATACGAACTTCAAGTCCTGCATGTTCACATGCTTCTTGCATAGCTACGCCATTAATTACAGTAGCTAACATTCCCATATAATCACCACTTGTTCGTTTAATGATTCCATCTTGTGCGGCTGTGACCCCACGAATAATATTACCACCACCTATAACAATACCAACTTCAATACCAGCATTCACTAAAGATTTAATCTCTTGAGCGATATACTTTAATATTTGAGTGTCAATTCCATGACCTGCTTCACCTGCAAGTGCTTCACCTGAAAACTTAACCAATACGCGTTTGTTAGCCATAGATACACCTTTTTATAAAATCCGTGAATTATACTTAAAGATGTCTTTGATATTGCTTTGGATAGTTTTTTGGCTCTCTAATCTACCTCTAAAAATCTTCTTATTTTTCTATCTCTTTTAGTTGTAAACTAAGAATAAATCCAACTGATAGTAAGATTATACTTAAAATATAAATCAGATTATAACTATCTAAATATTTCAACAACACTCCTCCTAAAATTGGAAAAAAGAGACCTGTTGAAGTTATATTTGTCTGAAGAGCTGTGTAGATTGGTCTTTTATCTTCTGGTGCTATCTCTATGACTAAGTTCATGCCACTTATACTTAAACCATCAATCCCTATACCAAAAAGCAGAAAAACGACAGCATAACCGTAAACATTTTCTGCAAATATGGCTGCAACAAAGGCTAGAATCATAAAAACAAAACTTAGAGAGAGCATCTTTTCATAGTTGTGAATCTTTCTCCATAGAAGCATACTTCCAAAGATACTTCCTACCATCTGAATCATAATAAATCCACCAAGCATCCAACCGGTAAGCGTAAATGAGTTGTTTGCATTTAAAATAACAAAAGGCATAGATAAGAAATAACTAAAACTTAAAAAAATTACAGCTATCTGCTGTTGCAGTCTCTTATCTTCTTTTAAAAGTTTAATCGCGTTTTTTATAAATAGTCTGAAATTTTGCTCTTTTTGTGAAACATTCTCTTTGGCTGGTTCTTCTATCGTTACAAATAGGAAAAAACCTATAGCCATAAAGATACTACTTACCATAAAAAGGTAAGCATAATTTAGTGGTGCTTCAAAGTTTGCTAGAACATAACCGGCTACTCCACCACTGATGATGGAAGCTATTGCACCAGCTATTTGACGATTTGCCATAGTTCTGCCACGATATTTTTTAGAAAATAGTTTTGCTTGAAGCTCTTTAAAGTAAATCGTTCCGAATCCTGCTGAAAAAGAGAAAAAGAATAGTCCAACACCTATAAAAAAGAGAGTAAGAGATTTGTTAGAATCACCAATAAAATATATACTCAACCCAACAAGAAGCCAACTAAGCCATCTAAAGAAAAATACTTTACCCAAGTATGGAAGCACTCTTTTGTAAGCTTGTGCATGGAAAGCGGCATATAACTGTATAACAATTTGTCCTCCACGAAGTAGTGAAACAAAGATACCAACCATAACAACGCTATCACTAAAGTGAGCAACTATAAGTGGTAAAACCGTTGATGGTTCAGCTATTGTAATAGCTAAAGAGAGAAAAAATGAGTGTGCTACATTTTTATAATTGTTTTTTGGATCATCTATTTTATACATATTTCTCCTAAAATAGACTCAAGGCAACTACTCCGACAAGAAGTGCAACAAGAACATTGATAACTTTCAACAAGACAAAGGTTTTAGTAGATACAGCAAGTAGCGGCAAACTTCCATGTCCATCTTGAGAGATAGAACTTGCCAACAGCACGGCAAAGGGAACAAGACCATTGGCATACATAGTTACAAAAACCATATGTGGACCAGACTCCGGAATAATTCCAACAGCAGTTGCAACAACTAAAAGTGTTGCCGTGTTTTCTTTTAACCAATCTGTAATATCAAGATAATTTTCCATAAAATGAACAACGAGCAAAGCACCAAAAGTCCATAAGAAAACTCTCACTAGATGCTTTTTAATTACATGAGCATAGAGGTGTTCTTTTAAAAAGTGATCCGGAACTGTAGAAATAATAAAAAGAGACATAAGTGAACCAAGAGTAAAAGTAATCTTTTTCCAATCCCAAACTTGAGGTCCCAACTGACCAGAAAGTATCGCCAATAAAAATACACCAAATATAGTCAGTAAAATAGCTCTGTGAAATGTGATATTTTGAAATTGCTTTAAAATTGTAGAACTGGAAAAACAGTTGCAATAATCCTGTTCATGTATCTTAAATTTATGTTTTTCATCTATCACAATCCACTGCTTGTCTCTAAACACTATATCAACAACAAATGCAACTACAATAGCTAAAACAAATAAAATGACATTTATCCAAATGGCAGCCTGAGGAAACATACTAAGCATTACAAAGGCTTCATCACCACTCGTTGCTATCATAACACCGACTAAAGCACCAAAACTAAGCATTCTGTGCGAGTAAAGAGAAACAACTGTAAAAGCACCTAAACAACCAGGGATTACACCTAAAAAAGCAGCTAAAACATACTTTTTAAGCTTACTATTTTTAAGATTTTTTTGCCACTCTCCTCTTGTTTGAACATTTACATATTCGATTAAAAGCATCATCATCAAAACGAAGCTAGTTATCATTATGGCATGTTTAATTACACCTAAAATCAACATTACTTTTTAGTGTCCTCTGCATTTGGATCAAACTCACAACACTCGGAGATATGTTTTTGAGGGTATTTTATATATTCATAACCTTGATGTATTGTATATATCCCGAAAATAATCACACTCACAGCAGCCAATCTTATCATCAGATTTCTAAACTTACTGTTTTTATATAGACCTACAAAAAAGCCTAAACTAAACAGAGCAGGAATCGTACTTAGTCCAAAGATAAGCATAACCAAAGCACCATAAAAAGCACTTGCCGTACTCGCAGCAGTTACGGCGAAGAAATATACCAAGCCACAAGGAAGAAGTCCGTTTAGCATACCTAAGACAAAAAAACTAAAGAGTGATTTTGTATGTAGAAGTTCACGGAAGAGTTTTCTATACCAAGAAGCACCAGATACAGAATGTTCTATAAGTGTTAGAAATTTTATCTTTCCAGAGAGTGAAAGACCTGCTAAAACCATAAAGATTCCAGCAAATATAAGCAAAAATCCGTTTGCGAAGTTATTAAACATCGCAACACCGCCAAGAAAACCAAACATAGCACCTAAAATTACATAGGTAAATACTCGACCTATTGAGTAGAGTAGATGAGCCGTTGCCTGTTTTGCTTTGCCCCAGTCATCTTCAATCTTAGTACTGCTATAAGCTATAATAATTCCACCACACATTCCTATGCAGTGTCCAAATGAACCTAAAAAGGCTATAGTTATGATTGAAAATATATTTACTGCTTCCATTTAAGTCCTATATATGTAAAAAATCTTTTACTTTTTCAACTACGCCACTTTTGGAAGCATCTTCTTCACTTATTTTTTGAGTATAAACATCTTCGGGAAGTGCATTTTCTGGTGTCCCATCAACATTTGCTACATTTAATTCTGGATGAATCAATGCTCTTAACTCTTTTTGAACAACCATTTTTGTTGTCATAAGACTCATAGCACAGCCTGAACAAGTTCCTATAAGTTCTATATAAACTGTTCCATCTTTTGCACCAAGCAGAGTTATCCCTCCACCATGTGAGTTAACATACTGACTAACTCTTGGTATATTGTTTTTTACTGCTTCATATATCTCTTCATCCGAAAATGGCATCATAACTATCTATCCTTCTTTTAAAATATTGTAAATCTAAAGTGCATAAAGCCTAGAATTTCTTCTATATCTTTAACAACTTCTTCCATAATCTTACCCTCTCTAGTCCCAGAAAAGAGTCTTGCCATTACATAACCGTTCATAAGTCCTATGACAACTCGACCGTCACTTTTCTCATATACAGAGATACTTAGTGGCATTTTAGCAGCCATAAACTTACTATCATCTGCCATCAGCATTTCACCGGAAAGCTTACCATTACAGAACTTAATAATCTTAACTTTTCCAACATCTTCACCACCATCATCCAAAACTTCTTTTTGCTGATCTATGGTAGTTGTTACATGCCATCCATCTTGTTTCTTTATTCTTGTTTCAATCAATTCTACTGTTTTATCAAAACTATATGTTGATGTTATCTCTTTAAAAAACATTGTAGGTGCAGCTACTTTAAAAGCTATACCAAATACAAAAAAACTAAATACAAAACCTAAAACTATACCTACAAAAACTGCCAACTTATTATTCATCACTACTCTTCCTCAATACAAATTTTTTCTGCTCTACATGCCACAATAGTTCTAAAAGTTACAAAACCAACCACTACACTTGTTAAAATAACCAATCCCATAGATGCTACATATGTAACACTATTGTGATATGCCATCTCCATCATCAAAGTTGCAATAGTCATAGCTGCAAGTGGGAAAGTATATGCCCACCACGATATAAAGAACTCTTTTGTGTCATACATCTTAATCATAAATAGAAGTAAAATAAGCGTAAACAG
>JAGHAW010000215.1 GCA_021161305.1 Sulfurimonas sp. | reverse complement strand
CTTTTATATAGCGTATAATAGACAGGTTACTTGGATTTACTATCTTAATCACAAGGTCATATTTAAACTTTTTATGTGCAAAAACAGCTCTTCTTACTAACTCTTCTATGGTAGAATGATTTACAATATTCATATCTATATATAGATACAGATTTGAACCAAAAGGTTCAGGAAACTGTCCAAGTTCTCGTTTAATAGCACGATATACTGATTTTAAAACCCCAGGATCACCAATCAGAATAAGCAGGTCATTTGGCTGAATCATTCTACGACGAGATGGCATAATAAGTTTTCTATTTCTATAAATAGCAACAATTCGCCAGTTTTTTTGCTCTATTACCCCTATATGACGATATACAAATGAACTTCCAAATGGAACTAAAACTTCCATTATCTCACCCTCACCAATACCGACATTTTGTGCAATAACAGGAACATTTGGAAGATAATCTAAAAGTCGTGAAGCCAAAATCTCATTTGCATTAATCAGTACAACATTTGCATCTTCATTTTTTAAATTCCATTGATTTAACACGATAATACGAAGCTGTTTTTTTATAGCTCTAATATTTTTGATAGTAACTTCTACATCAACTACATCATCCTTGGCAATAAAAACTTGAACAAACTCCATTTTAAGTAGATTAGCCAGTTTATACAGACTTGTAGAATCGAACTCATAAAATTTAAAACGAGCTGGATTTACATCTAAATACTCTTTTGCTTTAGTTTGAACAACATAATAGATATTTTCACTTGTATATGTCTCTAAAATTCTTTGTATAAAATGCTCACCGGCATCTCCATCACTAATTATTAAAATCTTTTTCATCTTTTAACCACTTCTGTTCGTTTTATCCACATGCCAACCTTAGCTTTTCTCCATACTTTATCTATAAAGTAACCAGTTATTTTTACCCAGTTTTCACTCATTACATTTGAGGTAAAGGATCTACCCTCATCCCATCTATCTATTTTTTTACCTGATAGAGAATTATAAATATCACTATTGACTTTTAAACGAAATGTACCTGCTTTAGACAACTCTATTTTTTCTTTTTTTTCATTCAACTCTCTATACTGAGATTTCAGCATAAGTTTTGGGAATTTATTTGGGTTATCAAATTCATTTTTAACAATAATTTGTTTAATACTTTTCTCTTTTAATATATTTTCCAAAGAAAGTATCTTTTTATCTTTGGTTTTTAAAAGTTTTTTATATCTATTTATCTCACTATTGAAATCTTTATTTGATTTATAAAAATTCTTTTTTGAAACTTTCATATACCCTATTTCACTTATTAAAAGAGTATTTTTTTCTATCTCATCTTTTAATAATTTTTTATACTCATATAATTTTTCTTCTTCATTTGTAGAAATCTTTGCACTCATCTTAATTAGATTATTGCTTTTTAGTTCAGCCCTACACTCTTCATAATCAACTCTTAATTGAGAAATATCTTTTACTATTGATTCTATTCTTTGAAGTTCATCCCCAGAAAGTGATAAGAACATTAAAAGAATAACCACTATAAATTTCATATCAAATCCTTTGTAAATTAACACCCATCTCTACATGGTGTGTATATGGAAACTGATCAAAAAGTGCCATATCTATAACTCTGTGTGTTTTAGTTAGTATCTCTAAATCTCTCACTAAAGTCTCTGGGTTACACGATATATATAAAATATTTTCATATCTTGATATAAATTCGCACGAAGCTAAATCCATCCCACTTCTTGGTGGATCAACAAAAACACTATTTATATTATAACTATTTATATCTATATCTTTCATTCTTCTAAACTCTCTAACACCGTCTAGTGCCTCTACAAACTCTTCAACACTCATACGCACAAACTCTATATTTTCTACACCGTTTAGCTGCATATTGGCTTTTGCTGCATTTATAGATGATTTTGAAATCTCTGTGGCTAAAACTTTATCAAAGTTTTTTGAAAAAGGTATGGTAAAATTTCCGGCACCACAATATAGTTCTAATAAATCTCCACTATTTTTTACTATATTTCTCATAGCCCATGAAACCATCTGCTCATTAACTCTAGCATTTGGTTGTGTAAAACTATTTTCTATCTGTTTAAATCTATACTCTTGAGAATCAATATTAAGAGTCTCAACAACATAATCCTGCCCAATAACAAGCTTCTGCTTACGACTTCTTCCTATAATATAAATACTAAGTTCTTTTGAGATTTCAGTTGCTATAGTTTTCCACTCTTCATCTAATTTTCTGTGATAAAGAAGAGAAACTACTATCTCACCACTGCTTGAACTTAAAAAATCAGCTCCAAAGAGTTTGGAACCAATATCTCTATCTTTTATAGCTCGTAGAAGTTTAGGCATAAGCGTTGATATATGTCTATTTACCTGTGGACACTCATCCACTAATACAACGCCTTTTTTATCCAGATGATTCATCGCATAATAGAGTTCATCTCCGACATGCCATAGTTTAAACTCACTACGAGAACGATAATTTGACTCAGGAGATTTAAAAACTGAAATCTCTCCATCAAAAAATGCTGCAAATCTCTCTCTGTTTAACTCTAGTTTTTGATTTAATTGCTGCTCATAGCCATCTTTATAGACTACACATGCACCACACTCTCCAAAATATTTACAGTTCAATTATTAAATCCTATTATTTTATCGAAGCTATTAAATTACCGATGAGCAGATTCCACCCATCTATAAGCACAAATACAAGTATCTTAAAGGGCAAAGAAATCATAACTGGAGGTAACATCATCATACCCATAGACATCAAGATAGAGGCAACAACCATATCTATAACTAAAAATGGTAAGAAGAGTAAAAAACCTATCTCAAAAGCAGTTTTAAGCTCACTAATTACAAACGCAGGAATAATAATAGATAGGGATAAATCATCTACTGTTTGTGGATTTTCCATCTTTCTTATTCTTAAAAAAAGTGCTAAATCCTTCTCTCTTGTATTTCTAATCATAAAGTTTTTAAAAGGAAGGGCAGTTTTATCAAAAGCCTCTTCGTAACCTATCTTTTCTTCTATATATGGTTTAATACCACTATTATAGGCTTTAACTCCTACTGGTTCCATCACAAAAAAAGTTAAAATCATAGCAAGCATAACTAAGAGTTGTGTTGGTGGAACTTGTTGAGTACCTAGAGCCTGTCTTAAAAAGCCAAACACTATAACAAAACGGGTAAATGTTGTCATAACAAGAACCATACTAGGTGCTAAAAAAAGCAGTGTTAAAACAACTAAAACATTGATAGAACTTACAAGTTGAGAAGGTGTCTCAGGAGAAGCTAACTGAAAATTCATAGTAGGAATCGTTACAGCTTCAGCACCCAAGATAGAAGCAAATCCAAAAAGCAAGATAAAAAATCTCAACATTATTTAGTTGCTTCTTTATCTAAAATAGTCCGTTTTATTTTTTCCTCTTTGTCTGATTTTTTACCATAAAAATGAAGTTCAACTCTACGATTTTTTTCTCGTCCAGATTTTGTTACATTTGTAGCTAATGGTGTGTACTCTGCATAACCTGAGGCACTTACTCTATCTGGTGCAACTCCATCAAGCAAAAGTTCTTGTAAAACGGAAATAGCACGAGCAGAAGATAGTTCCCAGTTGTCTTTAAATGGACTTTTACCCCCTGGTCCAAGGTTATCAGTATGCCCTCGGACACTAACATCCATATTGTTTGGAAGTTCCTCGATTATCAGAGCAACTCTTTTTAGAAAAAGTAGTGCATCTTCATTTTCTATGATTGCACTTCCAGATTTAAATAACAGCGATGCAGGAAGTTCTATAACAAAACCTTCCTGTGCCTCTTCCAAAGATATACTAGGACCCTTTCCCTTTTCCATCATCTCATTAGCATCTATAATTGCCTGAGATACTTTGTTCACAGCTTCACTTGATTCATCTCTGTTTTCTAATGGAGTTGATTCTTGAATTCTACGCTTTGAAATTTCTGTTTTTGTTCCACCTTCTAAAACACTCATTGCACCAGAGAGTGAACCGATAGCTTCTGAGACTTTTTTTGCATCCATACTGGACATCGAGAGAAGCAAAACAAAAAAACAAAGAAGAAGTGACATTAAATCCCCAAAGGCAGCTAGCCATGCAGGAAGACACTCTTCACACTCTGGACACTTTTGCTTAGCCATTAGTCATTCTCATCTTAATCAAATTGACTCACACGCTCTTTAGGAGCCAAATAACTTAAAAGTTTAGCCTCTAAAACTCTTGGAGCATCGCCTGACTGAATAGACATAATGCCAGATAAAATCATCTCTTTTACTGTTGTCTCTTCATCATTTCTAACCGTTAATATGTTATATATTGGAGTACCAAAAACATTACCGATAATCGCACCATACATTGTAGTCAACAAGGCAACAGCCATTGATGGACCAATAGCTGATGGATCAGCCATATTAAGAAGCATCGCAACAAGACCTATAAGAGTACCAACCATACCCATAGCTCCTGCAAGTCCAGCCCACTGATTAAAAATAGCACCGTGAACTTTGTGTCGAGTGCTTGTCTGTTCCATCTCTATCTCTAAGAGTTCTCGTATAGTATCTGGTTCACTTCCATCAATCGCCATAGAAAGACCTTTTTTCAAGAACTCATTTGGCTCACTATTTACTTCCGATTCTAGTGCTAAAATACCATCTTTTCTAGCTTTTGTAGCAAACTCTACAAGTTTTTTAATAAGCTCAGCCACATCCTCCTGAGGAGGTTTAATAGCTATCATAAAAACTTTTGTAAATGCTTTCATCTGTGATGGCTTAAATGATATCATCAACGCACCGATACTACCACCAACAACAATTAGAACAGATGGAATATCAATGTATGCACCAACACCAACACCCATCGTCATAGCTCCAAGAAGAAGAGCCATAATCAAGACTATACCAATGACCGTACCTAAATCCATTCAAATACCTTAACTAAATTAATAGCATTATAATACCACAATAAATATTAGGCTTAACATTAAAGTTAATTTTTTGATAGATTTATATCTATAAAAAGGTACAATTACACTATTAAAAATATTATGGACTTTTACTATATGCTTGAACAACTTTACAAAAACCCAACTAAAAGTGCTTACACACTCATCATCTTTTTAGCACTTTTCAGCACTATTTATAATGCTTTTTTACCTCTACACGGAGATGAAGCTTACTACTGGATGTGGAGTCATCATCTGCAAACTGGCTATTATGACCATCCACCAATGATAGCCTATATGATTTATCTTACAAACTTTATATCAGAATCTGAGTGGGGAATCAGACTTGTAAATGTTTTTTCTATGAGTATCTCTGCACTATATATATACAAACTCTCAAAAGAGATGTTTGATGAGAAAATCGCACTAAATGCACTATTAATCTTTTCAAGTGTTATTTTAGTTCATGCCGGATATATCTTAACAACTACAGATGCTCCTTTGATTCTGTTTTGGACACTTGCACTTTTTTACTCCTTTAGAGGCATATTTAATAATTCAAGAAAAGATTATATTTTGGCAGGTATCTTTTTGGGCTTAATGATGCTTAGCAAATATACAGCTATACTTTTTGTTTTCTTTTTAATTTTTTATGCACTGCTGAAAAAAAGAGAGTTGTTTAGCAATATTAATTTTTATATCGCCGCACTCATCGCATTTATAGTCGTTTCTCCAATGGTTATATGGAATTATCAGCACGATTGGATAAGTTTTGCTTTTCAACTAACCTATAGAGGAAGTGAGAGCGGTGAAATATACCCACATCTGTTTTTTGAATTTTTAGGTGGTCAATTTGGAGTATTTTCACCAGTTTTTGCAGGAGTTTTTTTCTTCTATATGATAAAAGAGAGACTTTTTTACAGAGATGAAAAACTTTTTTTTATAGCACTTAGTTCAGCTGTTATACTTCTGTTTTTCTTCTACAAAAGCTTTTACACAAGAATGGAGTTAAACTTTGGAGCTCCTGCTTATGTCGGTGGAGCAATTTTAACTTCATATATTTTCACGACATACAAACTCAAAAAAACTTTTAAGATTGGCTTGGCGATAGCCTTAGTTTTTACCATAATAGGAAGAATTGCTTTTTTAACTCACCTCGAAGTAGTTCAAGATAGGATGTACGGGAACAGAGAGGCAGTTCAACTACTGCAAACTCATGCAAAAGATGGTGACAGCTTCTATGGAGACCATTTAACCATAGCTGCATATCTGAAATACTACCTCAAGAATCATCCAGATACGGATATAGCCCTCAAAACACGCTTTTCACAATATGATATGTGGAGAGAAGATAACTTTTTAAAAGATGGTTTGGTTTTAACAACAGACCCAAAAGAGCAGAGACTTAAAAAATTATATAACAGTGTAAAACTCATTGAT
>JAGHAW010000214.1 GCA_021161305.1 Sulfurimonas sp. | reverse complement strand
GCTTAGCTTTTAGGAATGCTAACCAATGGCATTTCCCAGGATGAGTGACCCTAACGGTCTTAGCGTAGATGGCAGGATTACTTCTGGCATCGTAATTACAGATGAAGGTCTCTTTCATCTTATAAAATAAAATTAAGGATATTTATGAGAAGTGATATTATTAAAAAAGGTTTTGATAAAGCTCCACATCGTTCACTTTTAAGAGCAACAGGTCTAAAAGATGAAGATTTTGATAAGCCGTTTATCGGGATAGCGAACAGTTATATAGATATTATTCCTGGGCATTTTTTCCTACATGAGTATGGAGAGATAGTAAAAGAGGCTATTCGTGAAGCTGGTGGTGTTCCGTTCGTATTTAATACTATCGGTGTTGATGATGGAATCGCTATGGGTCATGAGGGTATGCTTTACTCTCTACCATCTCGTGAGATTATTGCAGATTCTATGGAGACTGTTATGAATGCTCATGCACTTGATGCGATGATATGTATTCCTAACTGTGACAAAATTGTTCCTGGTATGATAATGGGTGCATTAAGAATCAATGTTCCAACTGTTTTTGTTTCAGGTGGTCCAATGGCTGCTGGGTATAAAAAAGATGGTACGCCTATTGATTTATCAACTGCTTTTGAAGCTGTTGGTGAGCATGCTGAGGGAAAAATGAGTGATGAAGAGCTTTATGATATAGAGTGTAACGCTTGTCCATCTGGTGGTTCATGTTCTGGTATGTTTACAGCAAACTCTATGAATACTCTTTGTGAAGCTATGGGTATAGCACTTCCGGGAAATGGAACAATTTTGGCGATGACACCTGCACGAATAGAGCTTGTTAAAAAAGCGGCGAAAAGAATCGTTGAGATGGCTAAGGCTGATGATTCTAAGTATAACCTTAGAAATGTACTTAATGAAAAAGCTGTTCATAATGCTTTTGTTGTAGATATGGCTATGGGTGGAAGTTCAAATACAGTTCTTCACATGTTAGCTATTGCTAGAGAGGCAGAAGTTGATTTTCCTATTGAAAAAATCAATGAAATAGCTGACCATGTAGCCCACATAGCTAAAATATCTCCATCATTAACAACTGTTCATATGGAAGATGTTGATAAGGCTGGTGGTGTTAATGCTGTTATGCATGAGGTTAGTCGAAGAGGTGGACTGCTCCATCTTGACAATCCAACTGTAACGGGTGAAACTATTGGTGAGAGAATCAAAGATGCTAAAATCTTAGATAAAAATATTATCCATACTAATGAAAATGCTTATTCACAAGTTGGTGGACTTTCAATCTTATTTGGTAATTTAGCACTTGAAGGGGCTGTTGTTAAAACTGCCGGAATTGATCCAACTATGAGACAGTTTAAAGGGAAAGCAATCTGTTTTAACTCTCAAGAAGAAGCAATTTCTGGAATTATGGGGCATAAAGTTAAGGCCGGTGACATTGTAGTTATTCGATATGAGGGTCCAAAAGGTGGTCCCGGTATGCAAGAGATGTTGGCTCCGACTGCCCTTATTCAGGGAATGGGTCTTGGGTCAAGTGTTGCTCTTATTACTGATGGTCGTTTCTCCGGTGCAACTAAAGGTGCTTCTATCGGTCATGTTTCTCCTGAAGCTGCTGAGGGTGGTTTAATCGCTTTTATAGAAGATGGTGATGAGATAGAACTTGATACTGATAAACATATATTAAAGCTAAATGTAGCTGATGATATACTAGAAAAAAGAAAAGCAAACTGGAAACCTTACAAAAATGAGGTTAAATCTAAATGGCTAAAACGATACCAACTTCTTGTTTCAAACGCATCTAATGGGGCTGTTTTAAAGACTGAACTATAAATAAATATGGCTCTACATGCAGATAGAGCCATAAAGAGATAAAGATGAAATATGACTATTTAAAACATTTAAAAAGTACCAACCAAACTCTAAAACTTTTAAACAGTGACAACTTTGCTTTTATGCTTAGTTTTTTTCATTTTGTATTTGTGAAAAAAGCTCATATAGTCCTTCCTCATAGCCAAATTATTCAGTACCTTGATGATTATCTTTATGATATAAACAACTCACATAACAACCTTTTTGTAAAAACAGCCAAAGAGTATCTTGATGATTTTTCCAATGATAAAAATGCCTACCTTAGAAAGTATCACGGAGAGGAAGATGAACCTCTTTATGAGCTTACTCCTCACACCAACAAAGCCTTAGAATTTGTAGAATCCCTTGCAAAAAGTGAGTTTGTAGCAAGTCGGTCTAAGTTTAACATCATATTTGAGCTTCTTGAAGATTTGGAGTTTGAAACAAAGTTAGATAATACTGGGCGAATAAAAAAACTTCAAAAACAAAAAGATGATATAGATAAGCAGATAGAAGCTATAGAACTTCAAAAAGATTTGAGATTTGATAGTGCTAGGATAAAGGAGCATTATATTCAGATAGATGAGTTAGTGCGAAAGTTGAAGTATGATTTTTCAGAGATGGAGTATAATTTTAGAGATTTAAACAAACTTGCGATGGAAAATATCACTCTAAGAGATGATGCAAAGAGTGGTGTTTTGGATTGTGTTTTTGAGGTAGAAGATGGTATAAGAAACTCTGCTCAAGGAAAAAGTTTTTTTGCTTTTTGGCAACTTTTGACTGATGTGAAAAGAAGTGAGAAACTTACAAAACTACTAAAAAATCTTTATGAGATAGATAGTATAAAAAGTATGGACAAAGATGAAAAACTTACAAATATAAAATATACTTTGTTAAAGAGTGCCGATAAGATTTACAAAGTCTCAGCAAAACTCATAGAACAACTTAGAAGATTTATAGACGATAGAGTTTGGATAGAGAACAAGAGAGTGCTAGAGTTATGTAAAAACATAGAAAAATCAGCTATATTGCTCAAAGATAATCAACCCACTCAAAGAGAGTTTTTTAGCATAAAAGGCAATAGCTTAAAGATAGATTCTATTTTTGAAAAATCTCTATACACTCCCAAAATTCCTCAAGAGTTTGAAAAAAATGACAAGCTACAAGAGATAAATATAGAGATGGATAGTTTTTACAATCTCTTTTTTGTAGATGAGGAGTTGTTAAAGAAAAATATAGCTCAGATGTTACACTCCCAGCTACAATGTACACTAGAAGAACTAACAAAAAAGTTCAGTATATCTAAGGGAGTTAGTGAACTTGTAAGTTATATTAGCATCGCTAGAAATAGTGAGGATGCTATAGTGTACGAGAATGAATGTGTAAAACTAGAGGTAGTTGATTTTGATGGAATGATGAAAGTTGTGAAAATGCCTAAGATAGTGTTTACGCAGAAAACAAATGTTTTCAACTAAAAACTATAAAAAAATAGATAAAATCTATATATGAATTCAAAATTTTTTACAAATAGAGATAATAATACTTTAGAAAATCGTTTAAAAG
>JAGHAW010000056.1 GCA_021161305.1 Sulfurimonas sp. | reverse complement strand
GCTAAAAGGTCTTTTTCTATATCATCTGTGATTCTTGTTGACTCGGCTAAAGAGGTTGATGGCATCATATAAGTAAGCACCATTAAAACACCCTTATCTTCAGCAGGAACAAGTCCTGTTGGTGTTTTTGCCATGATTGCATAAGTTGCATACATTAATCCACCAAATACTATAAGTGCAAAAAACCACCCTTTTATAGTTGCTCGTGTAACTCCGATAAAACCTTTTGTAATCCAATCAAAAAATTGATTAAACTTTCGTATAGGCCAAATTGGTTCTGGTTCATGTTGCTTTAAAAATATTGCACACAAAGCAGGAGTAAGAGTAAGTGCAACAATACCTGAGATAATAACTGCTATAACAATAGTCATAGCAAACTGTTTATACATCACACCACTAAATCCACCACTGAGTGCCGCAGGGATAAATACAGCAGATAAAACCAATACAATTGCTATAATAGGGGTAGTAAGTTCTTTCATAGCTTCAATGGTTGCATCTTTTACACTTCCATGGTTTTTAGTTCTTAAAATCCTCTCAACATTTTCTATAACGATAATAGCATCATCAACCACAAGTCCAATAGCTAAAATAAGACCAAATAGCGTTAAAAGATTGATAGAAAAACCTGCAGCATAAAGACCTGCAAAAGTACCTAAAATAGATACAGGGATAGCAAGGACAGGGATAATAGTTGCTCTTAAATTACCTAGAAACAGGTATATTAAAATTGTTACGAAAACAATAGCTTCTATAAGGGTTGTGATAACCTCTTTTATAGATTCGTTTACAAAGATGGTTGCATCATAAGGAACATTGTATTGTAAATCTTGCGGAAACTTTTTAGATAACTCTTCAAGAGTATCATCTACTGCTTTTGATACATCTAAAGCATTTGCCCCAGGAGATAAAAATATCCCAACAGGCATCATAGGTTCTCTACTATATTGTCCATTAGTATTAGATGAGTCTGAACCTAATTCCACTCTTGCTATGTCTTTAAGTCTTAGCGTACTTCCATCTGGATTTGACCTTATGATAATATTTTTAAACTCTTTTGTATTTTTAAATCTTCCGTTTGTTGTAACACTGTAAGTAAATGGTTGTACCTCTTTTATAGGCTCTGCACCTATGCTTCCTGCTGCATATTGGTTATTTTGAGATCTTATAGCATTCATAATATCAGTAGATGCAAGATGAAAGAAAGATAACTTTTGTGGATCTATCCAAACTCTTATACTATAATCTCTCTCTCCAAAAATCATAGCTTCTCCAACACCCTTAATTCTTTTAATATCATCCATAACATTTATTTTTAGATAATTAGATATAAAAAGTGTATCGTGTTTTTGATCTTTTGAACTAAAAGCGAGAACTTTTAACATATCAGGAGATCTCTCCTGTACTTTTATCCCTTGTCTTTGCACTTCGGTAGGGAGTTTACTCATAGCAAGTTGTACACGGTTGTTTACATCTACTTTTGCTTGATTAACATCTGTCCCTATCTCAAAGAACACACTCAGCATCATTACCCCACTAGGAGAAGATGTTGAAGTCATATATGTCATATCTGTAACACCATTTATAGACTCTTCAAGCGTAGTAGAAACTGTTTTTGCTAAAGTTTTTCCATCAGCTCCAGGATATACTGCTTGAACCATAATCTGAGGAGGAACAACAGCTGGATACTCTTTGATAGGCAGTAGTTTAATAGAAATTAGCCCTGCAATTATTATCAAAATAGAGATAACAGTAGCAAAGATAGGTCTGTTTATAAAAAATTTAGAAAACATCTATTTTCCTTGTACTTCTATAGCATTTATAGTTTTATCTACAAGCACTTCGCCACCTGGTTTAAGTCTAAAGAAGTTGTTTATTATCACTCTGTCGCCACTTCTCAAAGGTCCACCTGCAACTACAAATTTATCTCCACTTACATTACCTACAATTACAGGACGAACACCTACGCGACCATGATCCTCTATGAAAACTATAGTTCCTAAAGGATTTTGAAGTACCGCTTTTTGTGGTATTGTGATGATGTTTTTTTGGATAATATTGTTTGTAACTACTCTTACAAATTGCCCGTGCATCAAATAACCATCTTTGTTGTCAAAAACAGCTCTCATTTTTACTATGGCTGTTTGGTTGTTTGTATTAACATCTATAAAATCAACAACACCCTCTTTTTTAAGAACTTTATCATCTACTTCTAGCTGAACTTTTATATTTGTATTATCTTTTATGCTCCAGATATGATTCTTAATATTTTTATAATCACTCATAGGTGCAGAAAATTCAACAAACACTTTATCTTTTTGAGTTATCTCTACAAGTTTAGTTGGAGGAGTATTTGAAACTAAATCACCTACATCAACCTGTTTTAAACCAATAATTCCACTAATAGGTGCTTTGACTTTAGTATATCCTAAATCAATTTCTGCTTGTTTTAGCTGTGCTTTTGCTAAAGAGACTGCAGCTAAACTTTTTTCATAAGATGAAAGTGCATTGTCTCTTTTTTCTGATGATACTGCTTTTTGAGAAAAAAGTTTTTTAATTCTACTCCAATTTCTTGTAGCATTATTCAGACTAGCACTGCTCATCTCTAAAGATGCTTTTGCGGCTTCAACTCTTGCTTTATAAATATCGTCTTCTATCTCATATAAAAGATCACCTTTGTTTACTGCTTGACCCTCTATAAAATCTTTTTTCTCTAATATTCCCAATGCACGAGCAACAACTTGCACTTTTTTATATGCTTTAACTGTTGCTGGGTACTTTAAAGTGATAGGTAAAACTGTAGGATTAGGAACTACATATATATCTGCTTTTGGTGTTGGCATCTTCGCACGCTTTGGTGAACCACCTGCATAAACTGCTGTTGCACCTAAGAATAGAGTTGCACTTAATATTGAACTTATTAATTTTATTTTTCTACATTTGTCATTTATCATTTGATGAAATCCTTAATATTTTTGTTTGTATAGTAATAGTATGAAGCATAAGCAATCTGTAAGTCATTTAAAGCTTTTTCATATTGGGCTTTAGCATTTGTTTTCACACTTAAAGAATCAAGATATGTTACATAATCAACAACTCCAGCTGAATATTTCTTTGAAACAGTTTCATAAGCAATTGTTGATGATTCTAAAGCACTTTTTGCACTCTGAATTTGTGCTTTTGTCGTATCTATTTTCAATAGAGCTAACTCAACATTTACATCTTGCTGATCTTGATATTGTTCAATTTGTTTTTGAAGTGCTTCTTTTTGAAGCAAAAGAGATTCTTTTTGTTTAGATATTGTTCCCATATCAAACAGTCTAATATTTAAGGTGAGCATTAACTTATTTTGATTATCAAGTTGTTTAATCTCTTGACCTCCCATAGAAGGCTTATCCTGATATCCATAGAGGTTATATGTATCTTCAACCCTAATCTGGGGATAATATGCTGAAGAGATGTTATTTGCACTATAAGTGAGGGACGAAGAATTTGCTTGAAGTGCTAAAATATCATCACTTAATTCTTTTTGAAGATTTTCAGAAATTTCTATTGATGAAGCATCTAAAGTCTCAATCTTTTTACCAACTTTAATACCAAGAATTTTTTTCAAAGATTTAATCCGATACTTCACAGAGCTTATTCTGTAAATATTATTACTGTAAGCAGCACGCAATCTTTCAACATCATCTTTTGTAACAGTTCCTGCTTCATAAAACTTTTTCACTCTATCAAGTTCAGCTGAAATTTGATTATTGGACTCTTTTAAAGCATCAAGTGTTGATTTTGCACTTTTGATATTATAAAAGTCTTGGACAATTTGCAATTGTAAACTTTTTTTATAAGCCAGTGAGCTATATTTTGAAGAATCCACTATAGCTTGATTTTGTTTAATTGTATTAGATTTTCTTCCACCGTCATATAAATCAACTCCAACTTTTGCATAACCACTATATATAGTGCCAGGAGCAAATGGGCTTGCATCATCTGATCTTTGGTAAAAACCTCCAACATCTACTGTTGGATAATAAGCACTTTGTGAAGATTCTACTTCACTTTTTTTTGCTTCTTGTATTAAAACATTTGAAGCAACTATCTTATTGTTAGAAGTTGCAAACTCTAGTAATGATTTTAAATTATCACCATACATAAGTGCTGGTATAATTAAAAGTAAAAGTTTTCTATTCATCTATCTGCCTTTATTAATTTAAATAGTGTATCTATCTGAAAATTGATTTTTGCTTCTATATTATCTATTTGGTTTGTTGTATTACTTGCAATAAACACTCCTTCACCTACTGCAAAAAATGTTGAAAGTAGCTCTAATGATATAGGAGTAATTTCACCTTTATCAACACCATCTTGGATAATCT
>JAGHAW010000143.1 GCA_021161305.1 Sulfurimonas sp. | reverse complement strand
ATCCAAAGATAGATGATATTATTATTAATGAATTATGTTTCATTTGTCATTCCTTTTTATTATTTAGTTAAATAGTTCATTTGGCAGTGAGTCTTCTCATCTCTTTAATAGCCTCCGCCAAACCGGTAAAAACACTTCTAGCGATGATACTTTGACCTATGTTTAGCTCTATAATCTCTTCTATTTTCATCATCTCATGAACATTATGATAGTTTAGTCCGTGTCCAGCTGCAACTTCTAGTCCTATGGAGTTGGCATGTTTAGCAGAGTTTTTAATATTTTCAAGTGATTTTTCAAGTCTGTCTGATAACTCATATCTTGGTAGTTCAAACTCTTTTACGGAGTGGTTGGAGTAAGGTAGTGAAGAATTTAGCATATTGAATAAATTTGCAAAAGTTCCAGTATGAAGTTCTACCATTTCAGCACCTAATTCTTTTGATTGATTCATCGCTTCTATGGTTGGATCAACAAAGAGTGAAACAGGGATGATGGAATCGTGGAGTTGTTCAATAGCGTAGGAGATTCGCTCCTCATAAGTAAAAACATCAAGTCCACCCTCCGTTGTTACCTCTTCTCTTTTTTCAGGTACCAAAGTGGCTCTATGAGGTTTCAGATTGCACACTATATTTAAAATATCTCTATCTATGGCACACTCTAAGTTTACAGGAACGCTAGAGGCTCTCATAATATTTTTTGCATCTATATCTTGGATGTGGCGTCTATCTTCTCGAAGGTGGATAGTTATCTGGTCAGCCCCATTGCTACATGCTACATATAGTGCCTGCATAATATCTGGGTCATTTACTCGTCTAGCTTCTCTTAAAACTGCCACATGGTCTATATTTACACCTAATCTCATCTTACTCATTTATCTTCCTCTTTTGCTTTATTCATAAATGTTCTATAATTATTTTCTAGATTTTTATGTCCTAAGATTTCGCCTACATGAACTTCAACTATTCGCGTCTTTTTGTATGGTGCGTGTTTGAAAACAGTTTCTAAAGTATCCTTTATAAAAACAGGAACAATTTCGAGTCTGTTTGCTCTTGCTATTTTTGCAGCTCCACTTTGAAACTTTAAAAGTCCATCTCCTGTATGTCTTTCACCCTCTGGAAATATATAAATATTTAGGTTATTTACTTTGGCTAGTGTATGTTTTATTTTCTTGAAAAAGCTTAGCAGACCTTTACCACCCTCTAAATCAACGCTTATACAGCCACTATATTTGAAAAAGGCACCATACGGGGTGTCAAAAAGTTCTTGTTTTGCTATCCATGCAACGCTTTTGTTGTGTTTGGAAAATATATTTTCCATAACTATGATGTCAAGTAGAGAACGATGGTTTATAGCATACATGATTTTATTTTTTGATGGTATTTCACCAATAAGTTTGACTTCTATATTTAAATGCTTTAAGATGGCATTTGAATAGGCTTGTCTATCACAAGAGAGCTGTTCATAGGCAGCTTTTTGTGATATAAAAGGATGATAAAAAGTTTTTTTGTAAATCTTAATATATTTAGAGCCGAGTCCAATCATATACGAATATTTACGAACAGTTTTTAGCATTAAGTACCTTTGTAGTTAAAAGAAGATTATATCAAAAAAATTATTTATATTTACCACTTCTGTAACCAGGATGTTGGTAGTCATTTTTTTCACAAGCCGAAAAAAAACTTGCTATACCAAGAGCTATAAGAGCGGCTAAAAATATACTTTTCATATTAATCATTCCTTTTTAGAGACATTTCTGTTTCCATGATTTTAATCTCTTCATCTGCGTCTATCTTGATTTTTTTATTAGCTTTTAGTTGTTTACTCTCTATCTTATTTGGATAATCTATATGATTTAGAATATGCTTGATGCAGTTAATTCTAGCTTTTTTCTTGTTGTCCGAACGGATAATAGTCCATGGGGAGATTTCTGTATGAGAGGCTAGAAGCATAGAGTATTTTGCGATTGTATATTTATCCCAAAGACCTTGTGATTTTGCATCTACTGGTGAGAGTTTGTACTGTTTTAGTGGATCTGTTTTTCGTTTGTCAAATCGTTTTTTTTGCTCTTTTTTTGAAACAGAGAAGTAAAATTTAAATATCTGAATATCAGAATTTATAAGCATCTTTTCAAACTCCCCAACTCCATGTAAAAACTCTTTGTGTTCTTCTTGGGTACAAAAACCCATAACAGGTTCAACCCCACCACGGTTGTACCAACTTCTGTCAAAAAGAACTATCTCTCCAGCTGACGGCAAGTAGTGTGTATATCTCTGAAAATACCACTGTGTTTTTTCAACATCACTAGGTTTATCAAGTGCTATGACTCTTGCACCACGAGGATTTAGATGTTCAGTGATTCTCTTAATTGTTCCACCTTTACCGGCAGCATCACGACCCTCAAAAATCATTAGGATTTTTTTACCACTATCTTTTATATGATTTTGCATCTTTAAAAGTTCTATTTGTAACATTTTTAACTCGTCTTCATACTCAAGAACTTCATCTTTTACCCAAACAGCAGTTCTCTTAGTTTTACCTTTGTTTCTCTTTTGAAACTCTTTTTTATTTTCTTCTTTACTTTTTCTTCTGTCAGAGTGTACTATCTCTTTAAGAGATGGATTTTCTTCAAGTTCAGCACTTAACATATTTCTTTTTGAACCCATAATTATCCTTTTTAATATTTATGCCAATTATAAATCAATAAATATTAAAAAGAGTTTTTAATTTTTAAATATCTTAGCATCTGTGTTAGCATATATGGAAAGTAAACTGGTTTTCTGCCTAGTTCATAAGAGTTATATTCTAAAGTTTTATAGGCAAAATGAGTATATTTCTTATCTTCGAGTAGAGTTCCTAGTGAGAGTAATGCATCTATCATAATACTGACAGGACTTGTGTAGGTGTTGTCAGCAGTGTCGGCTTTTACTATAAAATCTCCATCACTGAAATTCCATACGCCATTTTTATAAAATCTTTCCAATGCTTTATTTATAGTTTTTTGAGCATTTATAAGGTAAAGCTCATCTTTGGTTGAGTTATAAGCACTTAGCAGTGCTTGAGAAAGAGATGCATAGTCATCTAAAAAACATATATTTTTTTCATCTATACTTTTTATGGCTTTTTGTTTATAACTTTCATCAACCTCACTTAGTCTAAAAAGTGAATTTGCTACCATGTTGGTAAATGGAAGTTTGAGTTTCTGGTTGGATAGGTATTTGGCACAACTCTTTGCAACTTTAAGATAGTTTTCATCATCATAAGCTAGATAAGCATTTATAAAAACTTCACAAAGCAGAGCATTATCATAAAGTGTTTTATCAGCGGATGGCTTGCTCCACATCTCATCTATACTATAACGATAAAATCCACCATCTACTTTGTCATAAAATCCACCAACTATCATAGAATTTAGTGTATCTGTTACCATTGCTTTTGCAGCTTTATCGTTATATAATTTATCTATATTTATTAGTGCATTTAGAGTATTGGCATGTGGAAATTTTGGGGCTACAGAGAAGCCTCCATATCTTGTTTCATAGTTGTTCTTTACTTGATGCATAAAGTTTTTAACAAAATCTTCTTTTAGAACTGTTGCTTCTTTTGGATGTGAAGTAGCCTTTTGTAAAAAGACCTCTATCTCATCTGCATTTTGAGTAAGTGTTGGATCTTCATCTTCTACTTTTTTAGCTATGAGTTTTGTTAGTTCTATAAATCCCATCCCTTCAATACTTCCAATCTCTGATTGGGGTGCTATATATGTTCCTGCAAAAAATGGTTTGTTTTGTGGAGTGCTAAAGATAGAAGTCGGCCATCCAGCACTACGGTTGATTATAAGTGAATAGACTTTCTGATAGTATTTATCAATATCTGGTCTCTCTTCTCTATCAACTTTTATACAAACAAAATCTTTATTTAAAATATTTGCACACTCTTGGTTTTCAAAAATTTTCTCATCCATAACATTACACCAGTGACAAGAGGAATAACCAATAGATATAAATATGGCTTTATTCTCTTTTTCGGCCTTAGTAAATGCCTCATCACACCAAGGAAACCAGTCAACTGGATTATCTTTATGCTGCTGCAGGTATGGCGAAATTTCTTTTTTTAATCTGTTTGACATTTTAAATTTCCTATTTGTACAAGTAAATAATTAATATTTTGTAGAGTAGAGAAATATTGCTGATGAAGTGCTTAAGATGTTTCTTTAGGTTAATCTTTATATTTAAGTATTTATTTAAAGTCTTTAAGTTTTTTTTTGCTAAAATCAGCTGTTTAATTT
>JAGHAW010000092.1 GCA_021161305.1 Sulfurimonas sp. | reverse complement strand
TCTTATATTTGTTATGGTTGGTATCGGTATATTTGCAGTTCAAAAATTTAAATAAGGAAATTTAGTGATTACATTAAAAGAAGCCCTGAAATTATCAAAAGATGAATTGAAAAAGTTTAAAGATGAGTTAAAGACAGAGATAGAAGCAAACCCAGAACTAAAGGCTTACATAGATGTAAACAGCACTGGTGACGGCGTACCTATCGCTATAAAAGATAATATTCAAGTAAAAGACTGGGCTGTAACTTCCGGTTCAAATATACTTCAAGGGTATATCTCTCCATATAATGCAACTGTAATTGAAAAAATGGCAGAAGCTGGATTAAGTGGATTTGGTAGAACAAATATGGATGAGTTTGCTATGGGTTCAACTACTGAATCCAGCTTTTATGGTATGACTAAAAATCCTCACAACTCTGATTGTGTACCAGGTGGAAGTAGCGGTGGCTCTGCTGCTGCTGTTGGTGCTGGTTTAGCGATAGCAGCACTTGGGTCTGATACTGGCGGGTCTATTCGTCAGCCTGCTGCTTTTTGTGGAATCGTAGGAATGAAACCAACTTATGGTCGTGTTAGCCGTTATGGTTTAGGTGCTTATGCTTCAAGTCTTGACCAAATCGGACCGATGACTCAAAATGTTGAAGATGCTGCAATTTTATATGACATCATAAGTGGTAGTGATGACAGAGATTCTACAAATGCTAAAATGGATGATAAAGTTACTCCAAATCTAAATCCAACAAGAAAACTTAAAATCGCTACACTTCCAAAGTATGTAGAAAATGCAAGTCAAGATATAAAAGATGCATACACAAAAGCTATCAAAGCTTTAAAAGATGCTGGACATGAGATAGTTGAAAAAGAGATGATGGATGCAAAGTTTGATATATCTGCTTATTATATTACTGCAACTGCCGAAGCTACCACAAACTTAGCAAGATATGACGGTATCAGATATGGAAATCGTGTTGAGGGTAAAAATCTTGAAGAGACTTACATCAAAACTCGTAGTAATGGTTTTGGAGATGAAGTAAAAAGAAGAATTTTACTTGGAAACTTTGTTTTAAGTAGTGGATATTATGAAGCCTACTATGTAAAAGCACAAAAAACAAGACATATTATAAAAGATGAATATGCAAAAATCTTTGAAGATGTAGACTTGATTCTCTCACCAGTTGCTCCAACTGTTGCAAACAAAGTTGGAGAACTTACAGACCCAATGGATATGTATCTTAGTGACATCTACACTATCTCGGTAAATTTGGCTGGACTACCTGCTCTTTCACTGCCTATCGCTAAAAATGCAGATGGAATGCCGATAGGACTACAACTAATCGCGAAAGCTTATGATGAACAAACACTTTTTGATGGTTCACTAAGTCTCGAAAAACAAATTAACTATAAAGGCTAAAAAGTGACTGAACAAGAACACAATGAAATAATGACAAATATTATGAAAGAGTTAGACAGAGAGAGTCTTAATTTAGGTGATGGCTTATCTGTATGGCACTCACTAGGTCTATTTTTATTTTCACAGTTAGATAAAGAAAACAAAGATATATCTACAATCTATAGCACAATGAAAGAGTATCTTGCTGAGATGGAAAATCAAAAACAAAATCAAAAAGAAGGATAAGCATGAGAATTCGTAAAAGAGCATTAACATTTGAAGATGTACTGTTAGTACCACAATATTCTGAAGTACTGCCAAAAGAGGTATCACTAGAGAGTAAACTTACTCGTAATATTTCACTAAAAATTCCTATGGTTTCTGCTGCTATGGATACTGTAACTGAGTACAGAGCAGCTATCGCCATGGCTAGACTTGGTGGTATTGGAATTATTCATAAAAATATGGATATAGAAACTCAGTGCAAGCATATAACTAAGGTTAAAAAGAGTGAAAGCGGAATTATTATCGACCCTATCTTTGTTCATCCTGATGCAACTCTTGCCGATGCTGAAAAACTTATGAGTGAGTATAGAATCTCAGGGGTTCCTGTTGTAGATGGGCATAATAAACTTCTTGGAATTTTAACAAATCGTGATATGAGATTTGAAAAAGATATGAAAAAACTTGCTAACGAAGCTATGACTAAAATGCCTCTTATAACAGCAACTAAAGGTATCTCTCTTGATGAAGCTGGTGAGATTATGCACAAAAATAAAATAGAGAAGCTTCCTATTATTGATGAAGAAGGATTTTTAAAAGGTCTTGTAACTATCAAAGATATTAGAAAGCGTATTGAATATCCAAACTCAAATAAAGATGCTTTTGGAAGACTTGTTGTTGGTGGAGCTATCGGTGTTGGTCAACTTGACCGTGCAAAAGCTCTTGTAGATGCTGGTTGTGATGTTTTAGTTCTTGATTCTGCTCATGGTCACTCAAAAGGAATCCTTGATACAGTTCGAAAAATCAAAGAGACGATGGAAGTTGATGTGATTGCAGGAAATATCGCAACTAAAGAAGCAGTTCTTGCACTTATAGAAGCTGGTGCTGATGGTGTAAAAGTTGGAATCGGACCTGGTTCTATCTGTACGACCAGAATCGTTGCTGGTGTTGGTGTTCCTCAAATCTCTGCCATAGATGAATGTGCAGAAGCGGCAAGACCTCATGG
>JAGHAW010000237.1 GCA_021161305.1 Sulfurimonas sp. | reverse complement strand
TTACTCCACAGCCTAAAGAGAGTAAATAATGAATATCTTAGGTACTCTTAAGTCTCGTGATACTTCAACTTTAGCAGCTCCAACAGAGTGGTTAAGCTCTATGTTCTCAACTAGATCAGCTTCAGGTGTAAAAGTTAGCGTAAAAACGGCACTAGAACATACTCCAGTTTGGAGTTGTGTGAATATTTTAAGTGAATCTATAGGTTCACTTCCTCTTTCGGTGTATAAAACAGAAAAAAAAGACAAAAAAACAATCAAAGTAAAAGATCACAATCATAGTCTTTATAATATTTTACAAGATGAACCAAATTCCGAAATGATGTCTTTTACATTTTTTCAGCTGGTAATGCTTCATCTTCTTTTAAGAGGTAATTTTTATGCACAGATAATACGAAACAATGCAGGGATTGTTACTGGACTTTATCCACTTGATAATGAAAAAATGGAAGTTGTAAGACTAGAGAGTGGTGTTATTGCATATGTTTACAATCATTCAAAATCAGGAAGATTAGGACTAGATGCTAAAGAAGTAATTCACTTTTTAGGCATGAGCCTTGATGGAATCATAGGGATGAGTCCTATTTCCTATAACCGACATACTATAGGTGCAAGTATAGCGATGGAAACTTATGGCTCAACTCTTTTTAAAAATGGTGCAACTCCAAGTGGTGTTGTAAGTGGAAGTGGTGTAAAAAAGATGAGCGATGAAGCATTTAAAAGATTTAAAGAAAGTTTTAAAGATGCTTATCAAGGGATGATGAATGCAGGTAAGCCACTATTTTTAGAAGATGGATTTGAATTTAAGCCAGTTAGCATCTCAAATAAAGATGGTCAATATTTAGAATCTCGTAGATTTACTAAAGAAGATATAGCTGCAATTTTTCGAGTTCCATCTCACATGATAAACATACTTGATAAGGCTACATTCTCAAATATAGAGCATCAGTCTATGCAGTTTGTAGTAGATGCTATTCGCCCATGGGCTGTTCGAATAGAAAAAGAGATTAAAAGAAAATGTTTCAGTGCTAAAGAGAAAAAAACTTACTATGTAAAGTTTAACTTAGGAGCACTACTTCGTGGAGATACTAAAAGTAGATATGAGGGTTATGAATCAGCTATTACTAAAGGTTGTTGGATGAGTAGAAATGAAGCTCGTGAGTTAGAAGATTTAAACCCAATAGACGGACTAGATGAGATGATAGTTCCTCTAAATTTTGCAAAGGAGGGTGACAAAAATGCCACCGATTAAAAGAACAAAAGAGCAGATTATCGCTCGTATGAATGAGGTTGGAAAGATGAATCGCTTCTGTGGTCGTGGTCTTTGTTCTCGTTCAGGTTCAACTAGTGAAGATGTAACTGTTATAGATGTCCAAAACAGAACTATACCATTTATATTGGTTAGTGAAGATAATGCAGGAGAGAGATATGACTGGTGGAACGATGAAGTATATATTGAAGAGCTTGATCCAGATGGTGCGAGACTTGATGAGCTACAAACTTTTTTCAAAGACCATAATCAAACAGTCGATACCGCCATAGGTCGCATTGAAAATTGTCGTGTTGATGGTGATCAAATAAAAGCAGATGTTATTTTTGGAACTGATGAGGATGCTTCTAAAGTATTTACTAAGTATCAGGACAGAATTTTAACGGATGTAAGTGTTGGTTACTATGTAAATGACATCATAATAACCTCTAAAAAAGATGAACCAGACCATATCTTAGTGACTGATTACATCATTGTTGAACTTTCAGCAGTTTGGAAAGGTTTTGATAAGGGTGCAACGATGGGTAGAGCTATTGCAAAACCTGCAGGTGAGATTAAAAAACTCAGAAACACGGACATTCTCCGTAGAAAATTTAATTTAAAAACAAAGGAAAATAGATGAATTTAGAACAATTAAGAGCTTTTTTAGCTGAAATTGATGGGAAAATGAGAGCGATGCTTACAGATAATCCAGATGGACTAGATGAGGCTCAAAGTGAAGCTTATGATAAATTAGAGACCGATTTTGATAGCACTCGTTCAAAGATCGATATAGAGCAAAAGCGTCAATCAAAACAAGCAGAGAGAGATAGCTATTTGTCTCAAAACCAAAGAGCACCTTTAGTTGATGGTGTATCTACTCAAAAAGAGGGTGGAGATGATAGCAAAGATGAGTATCGTGATGCTTTTTGGGCTATGCAGTCTCGTAAGCCATTAGTTCCTGAGCAGACTCGTACTTTAAATGCTGGTGCAGATGACAAAGGTGGGTATTTAGTTCCTGAGGCTTTTTCAGCAACTATTATCATGCAACTAACTGAAAAATCATACATGAGACCACTTGCAACGGTAAGCACATCATCTTCTGTTGAAAATCTACCTGTTGAGGGTGAAGATGGTGTTAATGGTTGGATTGATGAGGGTGGTTTATATCCTGAGTCAGACCCTACTATCGGTCAAAAGATTATGAAAGCTTACAAAACTGGTCGTATTTTAAAAGTTGCAGAAGAGTTATTACAAGATTCTATCTCGAATATTGAAGCTTATATTGCTCTTAAATTTACAAAATCAACGACTAAAGCTGAAGAGTTAGCATTTGTAAGTGGTGATGGTGTTGGTAAACCAACAGGTTTTCTTGTTGATGCAGTTCTTGGAAAAACAGCAGCATCTGCTACTGCAATAACTGGTGATGAGATTGTTGATCTATGGGGCTCATTAGATGAAGATTATGCATCTGATGCTGTTTGGAAGATGAACCGCAATACTTTAGTTTTAATAATGAAGATGAAAGATGGACAGGGTGATTATCTTGTAAACAAAGGTTTAGCTGGTGCTCCAAATACTCTGCTTGGGTGTCCTATAGTTATTAACAAACACATGCCAGATGTTGGGGCAAATGCAAAACCTATCTCTTTTGGAGATATGAGCTACTATTTTATCAAAGATAGAAAAGCAATGACCATGAAAAGACTTGATGAACTTTATTCAACAACTGGTCACATCGGTTTTAGAGTTGATAAGCGAGTAGATGGAAAATTAGTTCTTCCTGATGCAGTAAAAGTTCTTCAAATGGCAGCTGCGTAAAGGTTAGAAGATGAAAAAGTTAAAAGTTAAGCTACTTACTGGTCGCTCAAGTACCGAGGGGAGTAATTCCCCTGGTGATAAAATAGATCTTCCAATAAATGAAGCGGTATCTCTTGTAAGTTCAGGTCAAGCCGAGGCTGTAAATAAACAAGCTTACGAGGCAGCACTTAAAAGTATTGAAGCTAAAAAGCTTGAAGATGAAGAGCAAGAGGTTAAAGTAAATGCAATTTTGCAAAAAGAAACTCTTGAGCTTGAACTTCGTGAGCTTTACAGAGCAGTTGCTGTTAAGTCATCAGAATTAAACGGTGTGATTCTAAATGAAGATGAGATTGAACAGTTTGTAACTACAAGCATGGAAGGTGAAGAATTTAAAGGGGAGGGTGAGTAGATGAGTTTTGTGACACTACTAGAAGCGAAAGCACATTTAAGAATCTTAGATGATTCTCATGATGATTATATTACAACTTTAGTAGATGCTGCAACAGTTCAAGCTGAGGAGATTACTTCAAGAAGTTTCCTTGAGTCTACAAATGAATTTTATCTATCTGATTATGTTGGAAACTTTGAATTACCAAAGTCACCACTCATAGCAGTTGATGAGATAGGGTACATCCCTTATGGTAAGAGTGATTATGTAGTTTTGTCTAACACTCTTTATGAAGTAGATGATGTAAGTGAACCACCAAGAGTTCGTTTCTTTGAGGGTTTACATGTAGCTGATTTGTATAAAGCCATAAAAGTTACATATAGATCTGGTTATTCAAATGCAGATGCAGTTCCAAAACCTATAAAACAGTGGATACTTATCCGAGTGGCGACAATGTTTGAAAATCGTGAAGAGATAGTTGTTGGTGTATCTGTAAACAAGATTGAAAATGATTATAATGATTTTTTAATATCTAAGTATAGAGTAGGTCGCTTATGAGAAGCGGAAATCTAAAGCACAAAATAGTGATACAAACTTTCACAGAGTCGCAAAATGATTTTGGAGAGGTTGCAAAAGGATGGACTAATTTTAAATCAGCCTATGCAAGTGTCACACCATTAAGTGCTAAAGAGTTTTTCAAAGCCGGAACTCATGCAGAGGTTTCTCATAAAATTGAACTTCGATATATAAGTGGTATCAAGTCAAAAATGAGAGTTGTTTATGATTCACGCATCTTTGAGATAGAAAGTGTTTTAAATATTCGTGAAGCAAATAAAACTTTGCATTTGATTTGCACTGAGGTTGTTTAAAATTAAAGTGCAAGGGTTGGTTATTCCCTCGCACGCAGGATTACTTAAAAGCTAAAACAACATAGACTGTTGCTATGACTAAGTATCCTATAGTGTGGATTGGATCCGTGTGCATTGGATTTATCCTTATGTAATCTAACCCACATAACCCAACCATCCACAAAGTGTAGACCAAAAAAAAGCCCCACCATTCATAAAGAACGACGAGGCTTAAATTACATAAAGTACCAGTGAACTTAGACTTCATACACAAAGCACCACACTTTGATAAGACGATTATAACATAAAAAAGTTATCATTTTGTTAAGTGTTTACTCTTTTTGCTTCTCACTCAGCTCTTTAAGTTCTATACAGTTTTTTATCATATCGATAGTGATGTTGTTCTTTTTGCAGAATGCACCTGTTTTTACATAGTCTAGTAGGACTGGATGGTTTTTTTCCCATTGCTTTATAGTGCCTTCACTTTTTCCCAAATCTTCTGCGATTTCTTTATATAATATATTTCTCATAATGGTAGTATAC
>JAGHAW010000029.1 GCA_021161305.1 Sulfurimonas sp. | reverse complement strand
ATCGGACCTGGTTCTATCTGTACGACCAGAATCGTTGCTGGTGTTGGTGTTCCTCAAATCTCTGCCATAGATGAATGTGCAGAAGCGGCAAGACCTCATGGAGTACCTGTTATTGCTGATGGAGGAATCAAATACTCTGGAGACATTGCTAAAGCTTTAGCTGTTGGTGCTTCATGTGTTATGGCCGGTTCACTTCTAGCCGGTACAGAAGAGAGCCCGGGAGATACTATAATGTTCCAAGGTCGCCAATACAAATCATACCGTGGTATGGGAAGTATCGGTGCTATGCAAAAAGGTTCAACTGATAGATATTTTCAAGAGGGAACTGCTGCTGATAAGTTAGTACCTGAGGGTATCGAAGGTCGTGTTCCTTTTAGAGGTAGTATCTCTGGAATAGTTCATCAAATGATGGGTGGACTCCGTTCATCTATGGGTTACTGTGGAAGCAGTAGCATTGAAGTTTTCTGGGATAAAGCAGAGTTTGTAGAGATAACAAGTGCGGGACTTAAAGAATCTCATGTTCATGATGTTATCATCACTCAAGAAGCACCGAATTATCATGTATAATCAAAACCACACTTTTGCTTTAGCAACAGTGGTATCGGCATTTAGTGCCAGATGAATGAAGTTAGATACGCAGGTTTTTGGATTCGCTTTGTCGCTTCATTTTTAGACACCCTCTTCTTAGCTCTGCCGGTAGCTATTGTCATCTACTTTTTAAGTGATGGCAACTGGTTTGATTTTGCACAGTATCAACAAAACATGGCTTACGCTATGAGTGGAAATGCTTCTAAAGCCCTAGCCTCTCAACCTCAAATGTCTATGAAATGGGAACTTCTTTTTGAAGTGGCTGTTTTACTCACAACAATGATTTTTTGGAAAAGATGGAGAGGGGCAACCCCTGGTAAAAAATTTGTCCATATAAAAATAGTTGATTTTAAAACGAACCAAGATATAGATAACAAACAAGCCATAACTCGCTCATTTGGCTATATAGTCTCTACTTTAGCACTTCTTGTCGGATTTATAATGGTAGCATTTAGAAAAGACAAGAGAGGACTTCATGACCTTTTGGCTGGAACATCTGTAATATATACCGATTAATATATCTCTTTTACACGACCAACTTCACCACTCATTAGACGAACTTTTATACCATGTGGATGATTTGGGGATTTAGTTAAAATATCTCGAACTATTCCATCAGTTAAAAGCCCACTCTGCTGATCTTGTTTTAAAACTATAGCTACACTTTGACCATGTTTAATATTTTTTCTTTTTGTGCCATCTGACATTAGATTATCCTATTTATATTTTTTACAACATTATAGTAAAAAACTAGTATAATTTCATATATAAAAAAAAGGCTCTCATATTATTTTAAACAGACAGACACAATTAGAGCAGTTTCGCTCTTTTTACCAAGACCATAAACCTAAAAACTTTGAAGATGCAGTTGAAAAATTTGCTATCTTTGGTGGTGTTGGATGGGGTGAAATAGATACATCCAAACCAACAATGGAGCTTATTGAACAGCTTGTTTTATCAGACTACACCTATATTCGTAATGATGTAAGTGAACTTACTACCGGTATGCCAATGTATCACTCCATACTAACTGGAATTGCTATGGGTGATGGTAAGACTCATACGGCTTTTAGACGAGCAAATGTAGCTAAAGATGTTGGAGAAAAAGCCATAGAAGAACTTTGTGGAACTGGTATCATCAGACTACAACCATCAAGAAAAATCTTTACTTCGTGGAGTGAAGATGAAAAAGTATCCGATAAACTATACTTCTCTTCACCGTTTATGAGATTCTGGTTTGCTTTTATATCACCTCTGTTTAAAGGTATCAAAAAGGGTGATTACAAAGAGATTCGAGAGAGATTTGCAAATCGTAAAAGTGAGTTTATAAACCTGACATTTGAGCAACTCTCACATGAATTTTTAACACTCTCTTTCAAAGATGACCCTATTGTTGAAATGGGAAGCTATTGGGACAATAGTGTTGAGATTGACATCTATGCTAAAACAAAATCCGGAAAAATCATTGCTGGGACTTGTAAATATACAAATGCTAAAATTAAAAAAAGTGAACTAACAAAACTACAAGAAAATTGTCAAAAAGCAAATATAGAACCTGATATCTTTGTTATATTTTCTAAACGGGGATTTTCCAGTGAACTTAAAACCCTAAAAGGTGAAAATCTTAAACTCTTCACTGTTAAAAACTTCAAAAAATTAGTAGAGTAATAAACAAAGAAGTTTTATATGTTATAATATGTAATATCCGAGTTTTAAAGGAGATGTTATGAATGTAGCAAGTTACACATATCAAACACCATCGCCTAGTGCTGTACAGGTTGGCAAACTTGATCCAAGCAGTGTGAAAGAGGAAGTGAAAAAAGAAGATACTTCTCAAGAAAACTTTACTACAATTGCAACAGATACAAATGAAATACAAAAAAATGCTGAAAACTTTCAAGCCTCACAAACTACAGAAGTTGAACCTACGGTAACTTCAGAGCGTCTTTTAGATATTTATGCCTGATACAAACTACTTCAAATAGAGTTCTAGTTTGGTATAATACGCTTAAAAAAGAGCGTTATGATTCAATTAACAAATATTTCAAAAAACTTTTCCACTCAAGAACTTTTTTCTAATCTAAACTTCAAATTAAATTCTGGGAATCGCGTTGGTCTTGTAGGTCGAAACGGTAGTGGGAAATCTACTCTTTTTAAACTTATTTTAGGTGAAGAGAGTGCTGATAGTGGCGATGTTATTATCCCTAAAAACTATAAGATAGGCACACTCAAACAGCATCTTACTTTTAGTGAAAAAACTCTCAGAGAAGAAGCTGCCTTAGCTTTAGAAGACGAGATGAAATATGACACATACAGAGTTGAAAAGATTCTTTTTGGTCTTGGATTTACTGGGGAAGATCTCGAAGCTAACCCTCTCTCTTTTTCCGGTGGTTATCAGATTCGTATAAACCTTGCCAAACTTCTTGTAACTGAACCAAATTTACTGCTTTTGGATGAACCTACCAACTACCTTGATATTGTCTCACTTAGATGGCTGAAATCATTTTTAAGAGCCTTTAAGGGCGAACTAATTTTAATCACTCACAATAGAGAGTTTATGGATTCTGTTTCTACTCATACTATGGGCTTAGTGCGAAAAAAAATAGAGATTATTCAAGGAGATACACATAAATTTTATGAACAACTAAATGCAAATGATGAACTATATGCAAAACAGAAAGTCTCACAAGATAAAAAAGTAAAGGAGCTTGAAGAGTTTATAGCCAAAAACAAGGCTCGTGCCTCAACTGCTGCTCTTGCCCAGTCAAAGGTAAAACAGTTAGAAAAAATGGATAGGATGGAAGATTTAGGTTTTGACAACACTCTAAAATTTGACTTTAACTTTAAAGATACTCCCGCAAAAGTTCTACTTGATGTTAAAGATTTGAGTTTTGGTTATACTCCTGAAAATATTCTATTTAAGAATATATCTTTTACCCTTGAAAAAGGTGAATGTTTAGGAATTATCGGTAAAAATGGTAAAGGTAAATCAACGCTTTTAAATACAATTGCAAAAGAGTTAAAACAACTTAGTGGCGAAGTTAATTATCATACAACTACTTCATTCGCTCACTTTGGTCAAACAAACATCTCTCATTTAAGCCCAAACAATAGCGTAATGGATGAAATTTATGTAGGAAACCCACAGCTAAGCGAAGCAAGTGTTAGAAGTATCTGTGGTGGAATGATGTTTAGTGGAGATGGTGCAAAAAAGAAAATCTCTCTACTATCCGGTGGTGAAAAAAGTCGTGTAATGTTAGGACAGATTTTAGCTCGTAATGTGAATCTGCTCTTTCTTGATGAACCTACAAACCACTTAGATATGGATTCCATAGAAGCTTTAACTATCGCTATAAAAAACTTCAAAGGTTCGGTGATCATCGTAACTCACTCCGAAGAACTGCTTAGAAGAGTTTGTGACAGACTTATTATCTTTGCAAAAGATGGTGCTGAGTATTTTGATGGTGGCTATGATGAGTTCTTAGAAAAAATTGGCTGGGAAGATGAAGTTAAAGAAGAAAAAGTAAAAGTAGCTCCAAAATCAAATAACAAAGAGAACAAAAAACTAAAAGCTGAAATGGTTAGAGAAAGAAACAAAATCACTTCTCCTCTAAAGAAAAAAGTTGAAAAACTAGAGACTAAAATCATGGAACTTGAAGAACTTTTAGAGTCTCACCATAAAGAACTTATAGAAGTTTCAAACTCTGGAGATAGTGTTGCACTTATGGAACTGTCAAAACTTGTTTCAAAAGAGGAATCAGAGGTTGAAGAGTTATTTGAGGAGTTTGAAGAAGCACAGATAGAATTAGATGAGATAAATGAAAATTATGAACAGAAAATAGAGGAATTATCATGAATAAAGAACTATACTTTTTAAGGTCTTCTGAACAAAAAATCGTTAATGATATGGTAAAACTAGCCCATCCAAGCAATACTCCAAATCTTGAAATTTATACAGACTTTTATGGTCTAACAACCAAAGACTTGGGATTATACGCTCTTGTAAACAATGAAATTGCAGGTGCAATTTGGAGCAGAAAGATAGATGGCGATACTCCTGTTATAAGTTTTGCAATAGCTCCTAAATTTAAAAAGCAGGGTATTGGCATATTTATGATGGAGCAGTTTTTACAAGAGGCCGGAGCTCTATATGAAGAGATAATTATTGATATAACTCATAAACCAAAAGCGATTAAATTTTATGAAAAATTTGGATTTGAAAAGCTTCAAGATTCCGATAATTTAATAATGATTAAAAAGCTAGAAAAAAAAGAGGTAGTCCGTCCAACAGATGGTTACGACCCAACTCGTTGGATGGATTAATTATTACATCAACAACATCTTAACAGCTATGAGATACAAAGCAACTGCAAGTATCTTTTTGATAGCTTGTGGAGATATTTTAAAATGCAAGATATAATTGCCTATCATCCCGCCAATATATGCCCCAACACCAACTATACATAAAAGAGTATAATCAAGTTCAATAACACTCGCATAACTACCAAATGCCACTATGGATGAAAATGGTATAACAAAAGATATACCGATAGATATTTTTTTTATGTCATAACCAAAAAGCAGTAAAATAGGTGAGATAATCGAACCACCACCTATGCCAAGAAACCCTGAAAAGAAACCACCGATAGAACCCGCAAAAATCAAGATAGCTTTAGAATTATGAAGAGTTGGGTGTTGTGGTTTTTTAAAAAAAAGAATCATTGAAGCGATAACAAGCAGAGTAGCACCAAAAATTGTTTTAACAATCTCAACATCAATTTTCAAAGATATTTTTGCTCCAATATAGGCAAAAACAACGGAACTAAGAACAAGTGGTGCAACAAAATTCATATCAAAGAGTTGTTTTTTTAGATTTAAAATACTCGTAGTAATCGTACTAACAGAATTTACAAAGAGACCACTGACTCTTGCCATATCAAAACTAAGTCCAACAATATTAAGTGTGGGAACTAAACCAGAAGCAGAACCAAGTCCTGCAATGGCAAAGATAGTTGAGAGAATCGTTGTAATTATAAAATATACAAAATATTCAACTATCAAAGATAAAAAGTCCTAAAAAGTGATATTAGCAAAATCTTCATTCAGAAGATTTCCTGCAACCATTGGTGGTTTAGCGATTGTTACACCCTCTAAAAGAATTGACTTATCTTTACCTGCATTTGGTAAGTACAGAGGACAAACTTCTACTTTTGCACCTTTTTTAATCAGTAGTTTAAGATGCTGTTTTGCAGATGGTGCTTTACCATTTGGTCTCTTAACAGGAACACCTTTAATATTTTTATCTGCTAAATCTCCAGCTTCACCACATAGAACTATATGCACCTCTTTTTTATGTTTTTTCATAGTCATCAGAGATAAAACCATTGCCATTGCCTGAGTTTGAGGGTTACCTGAGTTTACTAAAACATTCAGACCTTTTGCCTGATCTGCACTTAAAATACTTGGTGTAACTAATGCAGCGATTAACGCTGTTGTTGCTAGAATTTTTTTCATTTTGAGCCTTCTGTTTTTTAAATTTAATAGTAAAATTGTATCTATAAGAACATAATTAAAACTTAATTTATAAATTACTTCTATCTATACAATTTTATGGTATTTTTGGTGGAGCTATCTCTTCGCCCAACGGTGCATAACTCTTACCTATTCTAGCTATGGGATTAAACTCTATCGTTATTCTCTCTTTATCTGTAATCACTTCATCTTTTACATAGATCTGCTTTACATTTAAAACTAATGGGATTGTTGAACCGCCACCTAAATCTATCTCCTGATTAAAATCACAAAAATATGCACATGGAACATCTTTAATCATATCCGGATAATCTTCAAACAGAGTTTCTGTATCAATATCAAACTCTTTAGCTTCACTCACACCTTTTTCAAGCTCTTTTGAACTGAAGTGCATCTTATGCAGACTATTTTCATCAACCATACAGATAGTACATTTTTTAGTTTTTCTAATGTTAGCTAGTGTATCTTTTGGAACACCTTCTGCCTTATGTCCAACCGAAATTAACACTGTTGCCGGATTTGATGACAAGCCTATAAAATAACTAAAAGGTGCAATATTTACCACACCCTCATCCTCTGTTACAACCCATGCTATCGGTCTTGGTATAATGGTTTGTGCCATCAACTTATACTTATCGTTTATCTCGCTGTCATCTAAATTAAAAATCATTTTTTACCTTTTATCAAATTTTCGTACCTATTCCACCTTGGATACACTTTTCTCCAAAACTTTCTTTATAAATCGTTATAGCTTTATCACCTGTACAGTGAGTTGGTAAAACTCTGCTTACTCCCAACTCTTTTAAACCCTCAATAGAATCTAAAATCTCCTCTTCACTGCTTCTTAAAAGATGAAAACCGCCAATGGCAAAATCTATCTTTTTACCTATAACTTTAGAAGCCACTTTTACAATATTTTGAATTCCAAAATGACCACAGCCTGTAATAACTTTTGTCTCATCTTCATCAAGGATAAGAGATTGTTCAGGCATCTCCTCACCCAAAAGTCCGGTTGTATAAAGATTTCCAAAAAGTTTTTGAGGTTTTTTAGTACATATAATCACCTCTTTAGCCAAACTCTTCAAATCCTTTATAAGATGCTTAGAAAGTGAAGATGGAATAAAGAGTGTGATATTTGGATTTAACTCCAAAATAGAATCTATACCACCTATATGATCCCAATGAGAGTGAGTTATAAACAGGTATCTTACCTCTTTTACATCCACCTGAAGTTCATACATGTTTCTTAAAACTTATACCCCGTTGATACCAATAAGCACTGCGACCATCT
>JAGHAW010000022.1 GCA_021161305.1 Sulfurimonas sp. | reverse complement strand
TTCAACTATTAGCTGTAAAAATGAATGTTGATCTATGGGTCCAATGATTCCTATGGGAGTTAAACCTTGGTTTGTGCTGTTTATATCTATCTTTCCCAAACTCTCTCCCCATAATTGAATGTACCATTTGTTAAAACCCTCAAGTCTTGAGGAGTATGAAAAAACTACATTTATGTTAAATTTATTTTTATATTCAGTGAAGAATCTGGCTTTTTTAAGAAATCTTAAATAATATTCTTCCTGCTTAAAAAACGAATCATACACCTCTTTAGCACCAATAAGTAATTCATCTATATCTATACCAACTATAGCTAGTGGCAAAAGACCCACAGCACTAAAAACTGAAAATCTACCACCTACATCTTTTGGAATCTCAAATGATTGTATTTCATTTACTTTTGCGTAGGTATTAAGTTTTGAATCATACTCAGTTACCACTAAAGTATTGTTTTTATCACACTTCACTAAAGAGTTGATATACTTAAAAATAGAAACAGTTTCTATCGTCGTTCCAGATTTTGAGATAACTATAAATAGCGTATCTTCTAAATCTATAGCTTCTACTTTTGACTTTATATCTATGGGGTCTGTTGTCTCTAAAAAGTAGAGTTGTTTAGAAAGATTTTTTGAGTGTTTTAAAAACTTATAAATAGCGTAAGTTCCAAGTGTACTCCCACCTATCCCTATAACTACAATATTTTTCTGCTTTACAGCTCTAGCATACTCTTTAAAAGCTGTAGTATCCTGATGAACCAGATTATAGTAACCTACATATTCTTTCTCTTTTACAATCTCACTAAAAACATCTTCATCTGATATAGTTGGGTTAAAATTGTGTTGGTAGTTCATATCACTTTTTCCTATTCTCTAACTCTTAAAAATATCGGAAACCGAGGATTCCCCTTTGTCGTTAAACCATAATACTTAAATGTTATTATAGCACCTATTTTTGGTGGCATGGCTCTTTGATAATCATTTAAACCACTTCCTATTTTTATAACTTTAAGATTTTTCAGTCTGCAAGAGAGTGAACCTATCATACCCTCGTATTTTCCTCTGCCTTCATTATATCCAACCACTTCACACTCTTCATCTATAAAACTTTTTACTTTTAAGGCGTTATTATTTCTGCCTGTGTAGTATAATAAACTCCCATCTCGAACTACAACACCCTCTCCACCTTTGCTTTCTACAGATTCTTGAAACTCTTTTAAATGTTTTTTATCTTTTACTTTTATCTGTTTTATCACTTTGATATATCTGGTTTCTTTTACTCTTTTTAGTCTTTGCAGTAAATTGCCTTTGGCATGTGGAACTTCAAAAATATTATAAGTTAGTTTACTCCACTTGGCATGTGGATTTTTTTTGTTGACTATGGATACAATATTTGAAAAATCTTCTCTTTTACTCCACAATTCACCATCTAACTCATACTTTGGAAAATCTTTAATAAAAAAATTTGGAGTTCTTAAAACTTTTCCAGAACGAGAAATAAGCTTTTTTCCATCCCAATAAGCTCTAATACCATCAAGTTTTTCACTCATATACCAACCGGTTACATTTATATCATCAGAATATTTATTCAGTAAAAATAAATCTGGTTTACCTGCAAATAAAGATATAGATATAACAAGTAGTATAAAAAACTTCATATTAATTTATTTTTTTCTCATAAAAATAGTTAGTAGCCTCCACAAATCCATCAACTGAACCACAATCAAATCTTTTTCCTTTAAACTTATAAGCTATAACTTTTCCTTGTTTAGCTTGAGTTAGCAGTGCATCTGTTATCTGAATCTCTCCACCTTTTCCAGCTTTAGTATCTTTAAGAATATCAAAAATATCTGGTGTCAATATATATCTTCCAATGATAGCTAGATTTGATGGAGCATCTTTTGGATCTGGTTTTTCTACCATATTTGAAACTTTTACAATCCCATCTTCTATCTCTTTGCCTGCAATCACACCATACTTATTTGTATCTTGCATCGGAATCTCTTCTACAGCCACTATTGAGCATTGATACTTTTCATATAATTTTATCATCTGAGTTAAAACTGCTTCACCGTCATTGTCACACAAATCATCTGCTAAAATCACTGCAAATGGCTCATTGCCGATAAGTGTTTCACCGGTTAAAATCGCATGTCCTAAACCTTTCATCTCAACCTGTCTCGTGTAAGAGAAAGTGCAATCATAAATAATGCTTCTAATCCCACTCATCAAAGGCTCTTTTGAAGTTCCATCTATCTGATGTTCAAGTTCATAAGATCTATCAAAATGATCTTCAATCGCTCTTTTACCACGACCTGTTACTATAGCCATAGTGCTAATCCCAGCACTCATCGCTTCTTCCACACCATACTGAAGAAGTGGTTTAGTTAAAACTGGTAACATCTCTTTTGGAATTGCTTTTGTAGCTGGTAAAAATCTTGTTCCATATCCTGCCGCCGGAAAGAGACATTTTATTATCTGCTTATTCATATTAATTTATTACCTTTTTTATTATTATATCTTAAGTTTATAGACCTTGGCATGTGGGTTTGATACAACTTTCTCAAAAAGTGATTTATCATACTCTTCTAAAATCATAAGTTGAACATACAAAGAGTTATATGTAGACTCATCAACAACTAAAAAACTTCTATATGCTGACATATATATCACGCTGAGCGATGCACTAAAATCTGCAAGTTGAACATGTTTTTGAAGTTGATTATTTTTGTCATAATAGGTTTGCACAACTCTTCTTATGGGTACTTTTTTCTTACCTATAGTTAGAGTTTGCTCAAGTTTATTTAAAGCTATACCACTTCCTAAATCTATACGCTCTTTTGACTCTTTGAAATTTCTACTTACAAAGTAAAATGGTGCTGCTTTCATCTCACCTGTCATTAAATCTAGATTTGAAAATTTCACTACTGTCGGATATATATTTATCATCCTATAAGGCAAGTAAAAATAAACATCTCTTGTTTTTTGAGGCAACTCAATATCAGTTTGCAGTGATAATAAAAAATCATTTGTATCACTCAAACCATACTCTTCGGTCATCTCTTCTATATTTGTAAAAACTTTGACTTTTTGAGATTCATTAAGTTCTATATTATTTTCATAAATTTTAAAAGCTCTTTCTGTAAACTCTACATCAAGTCTTGCCATTTTTGCAGCTTCATCACTTGACTGTGTCAGCATAAAACTAACTGGAAAATTTACACTTCCACCATGTTTTCCACCATCTATAAGTGTTTTTACATCAGAGTGATATCTTATAGGATAACCATAATCCCACCACGATACTACATAGTCTTCCCTATCAACCTTAGACTTCAATATATCTAAAATTTTTACCTCATCTGCGTTAAAAACAGTTGGAACTTTATAAGATTCTATATGTTTAATATTTGGATAGAGAACAGCTAAGGTTAAAACAATATAAGCAAAAAGCTTAACACTTTTTTTATCTGTAATATATCCAGTCAATTCCGTAATCAAAAAAGCCACACCCAAAGCCAAAATAGGAACAGCATAGATAGTAAATCTAAGTCCACCAACACTAGCTAAAAAACCAAGCCCCACCAAAGGAAGAGCAAGAAGCATGATTTTATGTCTATAAACCAAATACATATACCCTAAAACAGATAAAATAAATGTAACAGTATGTCCACTTATACGATTAGCAAAAGTCTCAAAAGGAATATGCCCGGCTTCTCTAACTGTCTGCATTACACTATAAAAATGTAAATTCAGACCATCTTTGCTAGCACTTATAACATCCGTAAAAACATACAGTTTCAACCTATTCCATATAGGATTAAATCCACCTGTTGCTAAAAACAGAACAATTGAAACAACTAAAATATGATATATATATTTTTGAAATTTGTCTTGTCTAAACATATAAAAGGCAACTAAAACTAGTGGAAATCTGATAAATCCATCAACGCTAATCATAGCAAACAGCATAATAGCTAGAAGTTTATAGTTGTAAGGATTTTTTCTATCCCATATCATAGTGTAAAAAAGTATCAGACCAAAAAAGGAAAATTCAAGAGCATAACTTTGAGGATACCACCATCTATATACCAAAATATCAAGTGCTACAATAAGTAAAAATATATCTTTTTTAGTGTCAATAGCCCAGATGATAGACCAAAGCAGAAACATTGGAAGCACAATATTTAACATATCGGTATCGTAGTACCCAATCATTGTACGATTATAGTAACTCCACGCAATAGAAGCCAAAAGTGCCGCGATTAAACCCATATCCAAATTTTTCAAATCTTTGGCAATTAAAATAATAGGTACAACCACAAGTGAACTTAAAAAAACCGGCATATATAAAATAATAGTCTCAAAAGGAAATGGCAAAATCAAAGTAAAAAAAGCAGTTAGTTGTGAAGCTGCCGTAGTTATTGGTGAGCCATCATTTTCTTGAGTAACTCCACTAAGTAAATCTCTAGCACCCTCTGCCCAATAGTAACCATCATTGGTATTTATCATAAACTGCCCAGCATATTTAAAAGCTTCATAGTCAGCAAACTGGTAAACCCAAATCATTCTCATAAGAACTGAAAAAGTAAAGGCAACTAATATATATAAAATGGTTAATTTTGTCTCTTTAGTTAAGTGATTCATAAATTTTTATCTTCTCCTCATACTCTTTAATCTCCGATATTTTATCATACTTTACAGCACCTTTAAGTAGCACTCTGTATTTTTTCAACAAACTCTCTACTACCATCTCTTTTTTCTCTGTTTCAACTAACTTTTCTAAAGCTTTCACACGAAATCTATCCATACCCCAATGCTTAAAACTAAGTTGGTCTTCATGCCCAGCATATTTAGTTATAAGCTTTTTGTCACACAAACCGATGTTATATTTATATGCCACACGAAGCCACAAATCATAATCTTCACAAACTTCCAAACTCTCATCAAAAATATATCCATCATTCTGAACTTGATTCAGAATCTCCTTATGAATCAACGCAGCAGATGGAGCGATAATACAGTGAGAAAGAGACTTATCAAAAATATCTCCACCAAACTTTTGATATTTTTTAGGCACTTTAACCTCAACACCGTCTCGAATCCACCTCTCATCTGTATAACTCATTAAGATATCAGGATTCTTTTTATGAAACTCTACTTGTAACGCCAGTTTTTCTCTATGCCACTCATCATCAGAATCTAAAAAAGCTATCCATTGATACTCTGAATTTTTTATACCTAA
>JAGHAW010000002.1 GCA_021161305.1 Sulfurimonas sp. | reverse complement strand
TACTATGGGTTCAAGTCCATATGACAAAGGTAAGATAGAGAAAATTTATGAGTGTTTAGAAGCAAATAACACGGAATATAGCGTAGATGTTGTTTTAGTTATGCCTAGTTCTATTAAGTATGAGGATTTGAAAGTAACTTATGATAATTTTTCTTCTCTCAATATAGATACTATTATGTTCACAAAGCTAGATGAAACAAGAGGTTTTGGAAATATTTTTTCACTGGCTTATGAGACGAAAAAGCCTATAAGTTACTTCTCTGTAGGTCAGGAAGTTCCAGAGGATTTAGTTCGAGCAAGTAGTGATTTTTTAGTTGAGTGTCTGTTAAATGGTTTTAATAGGAGTAAAGCATGATAGGCCATCAAGCTCAAAAACTTGAAGAGTTAGTTGCTTCAAGTGCTCATAAAAAATCAAAAAAGACAAGATTTGTTGCTATTACAAGTGGTAAGGGTGGAGTTGGAAAAAGTACTATTAGTTCCAACCTTGCTTATGTACTTTCTCAAAGTGGTCTAAATGTAGGTATTTTTGATGCAGATATTGGTTTGGCAAATTTAGATGTGATGTTTAATGTTAAGATAAAGAAAAATATTTTACATGTACTAAAGGGTGAGGCTAAAGTTGCAGATATTCTTATTCCAATTACAAGAAATCTTATCTTGATACCAGGTGAGAGTGGTGATGAGATACTTAAGTATTCCGACATGGCACTTTTTGAGCGTTTCATGGAAGAGGCACAAGTTTTGGATAAACTTGATGTGATGATTATAGATACAGGTGCCGGTATTGGTGAGCATATTCAGATGTTTTTAAATGCTGCTGATGATGTTATAGTTGTTACAGTACCGGATCCAGCAGCTATTACGGATGCTTATGCAACAATAAAAACTATTGCTTCTCTTCGTAGCGATATAAGTGTAATTATGAATCAAGTTAAGAATGAAAAAGAGGCAACAGCTGTTTTTAATAAGATTAAAAAAGTAGCACTTGCAAATATTGGAGATAATTTAGACTTGAAATTGATTGGAAAAATCAATAATGATCTTAAAGTTTCTTCTGCTGTAAAACAGAGAGCACTTTTTAGTAGAACAAATCCATCTTCCCAACCACATAGGGATATAGTGGCAATTGCAAATAATATTGCTAAGAAATTGGAACGAGATGTGCTAGTAACTCCCAGTGAGAGTGGCTTGACAGGACTATTTAAGCGTTTAATGGAACATTTTTAGATTTATATTTTTTTGGGGTAGTTGATGCTAGGTGAAAATTTTGTATATTTTTTTACTGTTGGAGGTTTTTTTATAGGAATCATTTTCGGTATATTAAAGTCTTTTGATGCGGAAGGTCTTTTTGTGTATACTTTTTTTATAACTACATTTTTTTATCTCTTTTCCCATATTGTTATTGCTTTGTATTATAAAACTATTACAGGAAAAGTATACTTTTTTCCAAAAGAGTTACATGAAAAAGATTTGGATTTGTTTGTAAAAGAGATTAATAAACGAGAAAAAATGATAGATTCTGCTTGTAAGATAACTGATATTGCAATAAATATAAATTCTAATGACATGGTTGGAGTGAAATCATGACTTCAGTTGCCTATCTAAATGATATAAAACATAAAGAAGATGAGTTAGCCATTCAGTATTTACCTGCCGTAAAAGCGATGGCATTTAGACTTAAAGAGAGACTTCCAAGCTCTATAGATTTTATGGATTTATCTGCAATAGGTACAGAAGAACTTATAAAACTTGCAAGAAGATATGATGAAACTCTGAATGATTCTTTTTGGGGATATGCTAAGAAACGAGTCTATGGTGCAATGCTTGACTATTTAAGAAGTTTAGATATTTTAAGTCGTGCTAGTAGAAAGCTAGTTAAAGCTATAGACTATGCTGTTGAAGAGTATATGCTTCATCATAATGAAGAGCCAACGGATGAAGAGTTGTCTGAAATACTTGGTGAGAGTGTCGAAAAAGTTCATGATGCAAGAATAGCATCTACAATTTATACGGTAATGCCACTGCATGATCAACTGCAAGTGGGTGATGAAGGTTCTTCACTTGCAAAGATAGAAAAAGAAGAGTTGATAGAAGTTATTAAAAAAGTTTTATCAGGTTATAAAGAGAGGGAGCAGGTGATTATTCAACTTTATTACTTTGAAGAGTTAACGCTTAAAGAGATAAGTAAGATATTGAATATTACAGAATCAAGAATCTCTCAAATTCATAAGTCAGTGATTCGAAAAATCAGAGAAAGTGTAGGGGCGTAATATGGCAGATATACTTTCGCAAGAAGAGATTGATGCACTTTTGGATGTTGTTGAAGATGAGGGGGATGATGTCCTTGAGAGTGGTGATGATAGTTTAACGCCACAAAAGCAAGTTACACTTTATGACTTTAAAAGACCAAATAGAGTTTCAAAAGAGCAACTTCGAGCCTTTCGTGGTGTTCACGATAAAATGGCAAGGTCTTTAGCTTCTCAAATTTCTTCTATAATGCGTTCTATTGTTGAGATTCAATTTCATTCTGTAGATCAGATGACCTATGGTGAGTTTTTAATGTCTCTACCAAATCCAACAAGTTTTAATGTTTTTTCTATGAAACCATTGGAGGGAAGTGGAGTTATAGAGATAAATCCTTCAATTGCTTTTCCTATGCTTGACAGACTTTTAGGTGGTAAGGGTGAGCCTTTTGATGCAAGTCGTGAATTTTCTGATATTGAACTGAGTCTGTTTGAAACGATTTTAAGAGTTATGATGAGTACTCTTAAAGAGGCTTGGGGACCGGTAATGGATGTGTATCCAACTATTGAATCTAAAGAATCTAGTCCCAATGTTGTTCAGATTGTTGCACAAAATGAGATAGTTGTAATGGTGGTGATGGAGATTATTATCGGTCATAGTTCGGGTATGATGAATATTTGTTATCCTGTAATCTCATTGGAACCGATTTTACCCAAGTTGGCTTCTCGTGATTTAATGCTAAATGAGACAAGTTCTAAAAAAAGTAGAAATACTGAATTGCAAGTTTTGCTTGGTGGTGCAAAAGTAACCGTTGAAGCAGATTTAGGTGGTGCAGAATTGACTCTAGGTGATGTTTTAGAGTTGCAAGTTGGAGATGTACTGAGGCTTTCCAGCCCAGCAGATGATATTGTAACTCTGTGTATAGACGGAAAAGATAGATTTAGAGGGGAAATTGGTTTGAGAAGATTTAGAAAGTCTATTCAGATTACAGAAATAATAGACACTGAAAAAGATGCTGTTAAGCGTGCTTTAGAAAATTTTGAACAATTAAGACATGAAAAAATATCCGGTGTAAAGAATATTATACATGATAATGATTATAATGAAGAAGAGGGGTAGATGAATGAATAACTTTATGAAATTATTTGAAAGTGAGACTGTTGGTACAATTGAAGCACTAATTGGTCAGGCTCCGACTCTTGAACTACATGAGGAACAGGAATTATCTATTATATCAAATATAGTTCCCCCTATTGTACTGTTGAAGTTAAGTGTCTCTGGAGATGTTGAGGCAGATGCAATGGTGGCGTTGCCGGCAAATTTATCTACATCTCTATCGGATATGATGTTAGGAGAAGATGTAAGTGATAGAGAAGATGTAAGTGATGATGATTTAGATGCGACAAAAGAGATAGTATCAAATATCTTTGGTGCAATAGCCAATACACTATCTGCTCAAAAAGAGATACCTGTTTTGTCATTTAAAATTGACAGTATTGAATTTATTAATGGGAATGAAGAGGTTAGTTTAGAAGCATTTAGTAAAATGTTTGTTTATAAATTTTCGATTGATTCTCTAAATTCTCTATTGATGTTTATAATGGATGAAAAATTAGTAAATTCATTATCTGGAACTTCAGAGGATACAGCACAAAGTCTCGCGTTGGACTCTATATCTCCAGAGAGACCATCTTCAAGTGTTGAACTTAGTGGTGATGAGATAAATAATATATCCCTGATAATGGATGTCAAGCTTCCTGTTAGAGTTAGAATAGGTAAGAAAAAAATGTTGTTGAAAGATGTGTTAAATATGGATATTGGTTCTGTTATAGAGCTAAATCAATTAGCAAATGATCCATTAGATATATTGGTTGATAAT
>JAGHAW010000044.1 GCA_021161305.1 Sulfurimonas sp. | reverse complement strand
CTTCAAAGTGATGAGATATATATAAGTGCAATAGTTACAAAAAAGGAACATAGATGAGTTATCCAAAATTTTTCGACACAGTAGAGACTATAAAAGTTAAAGATCGATTATTAAGTATACTTGGTGGTTCTCAAACAGGCGAGTATGAATTTACATATTTAGATGTAGTAAAATCAGCAGGACACAGTTGCCCAGCAGTTGCAGGTGCATATTTAATTACTTTAGAAGCTATGAAAATACTATATACAAATGAGCCAGTAGTCAGAGGAGATGTTAAAGTTGAATTTAAAGAATCTCTCACTGATGGTGTAAGAGGTGTTATAGGAAATGTAGTTTCTCAAATAACAGGAGCAACTGATAAAAGTGGTTTTAAAGGGCTAAATGGAAATCATGCAAGACACTCTTTAATGTATTTTGATGCAGATATTGAATCTCAAGCAAGATTTACAAGAGTAGACAGTGGTAAAAGCGTGGATGTAAGTTATGACCCGTCTAGTGTTAAACCAGATCCGGCTATGCAACCTCTAATGCAAAAAGTGATGCAAGGAGTTGCAACTGAACAAGAGGCAAAAGAGTTTGGTGAACTTTGGCAAGATAGAGTTAAAAGGATTCTTGAAAATAGTAAGAGTGTTATAAAAATAGTAGAGGTTTAAAACCTCTACTTTAAAACTAAAGCAGGAAAATATGTATGAAGAGTAACAGCAGTAGTTGCTGATAATTTCTTCATTAGTTTATCAAACTTATCCTCTTTGTTCCATGTGGGAGTAACAACTCCACTAAGTTTTGCAACTTTTGCTTTTGCATCAAAGCCCACACCTATACTATCAACTAAGCCAACTTTTTTAGCTTGGTAAGCTGTAAAGATATGAGCGTTTGCAAAGATATTTCTCTTTTTTATATCAAGTCCACGAGCCGTTGCCACATCTTGTGTAAACATATTATAAGTGCCTTGTATAACTTTGTTTAACTCATTAACTTCATAATCCTTCCAAGGTCTATCTGTTGTACCGACTTTTTTATATCTACCGGCCTGAACACTTTGTGTTTTAATACCTATAGTTTTCATAAGTCCACTCAGATCGGCACCTTGCATTACAACGCCGATACTTCCAACCATTGAACCGGGGTTTACCATGATTTCATCTGCCCAGATACTAGCATAGTAACTTCCACTTGCCAAAGTTCCTTTAGCATATACAACAACAGGTTTTTTAGCTTTAAGTCTCTTGATTGCATAAGCAATTTCAACAGATGGTGCAACTGCTCCACCGGGAGAATCTACTACAAGTAAAACACCTTTTATGTGAGTGTTTGAAGTCGCATCTTCTATTTCTTCTAAGACTTCTGTGACCTCCATAAGAGGACCAATTAAATTAATTTGTTGAAGATTGTTTGGTCTTAATTCCTCTTCACTTGTTGGCATAAAAATAAGAGCAACAAGAAGCAAAAATATCATTGCTTTAAAATGATTTTGAATGTAACTCATTGTAGCTGTTATAGGTGAAAATAGTTTTTTGATAAATTCCATCAATTTTCCTTTTCTAAAATTCCGTTTATATAAACTTTAGAGATATTATATCTATGAAGTATTAAATGAATGGCTAACTCGTTAGTAGGTTCTTTGTCTAAATCTAAAACAAGCATATCTGCATTTTTGCCCTCTGCTATCTCTCCCGTGTTTAGTCCAAGTGAAGAAGCAGCGTCAATGGTTACACTTTTAATGAGTTTTTGTGCCAAATCTAAAAGTGGAAGTTCAGAGTGCATAAATAGTGCAATTTTCATCTCTTCAAAGAGGTCAAGTTTGTAGTTAGAACTGAGTCCATCAGTTGCGATAATCCATCTTATGTTTTTATCTTCAAGTGCTTTAAGATTTATGGCACCATTCCCTAAAAGTCTGTTTGAAATAGGACAGTGGATAACTGTATGCTTATTTGATGCAATCTTTTGAAGTTCCTCTTCATTTGCTTTTACAACATGGGTTAGAAGTGCATTAAAATCATCAAAATGTTCTAAAAATTCTTTTGAATCACTAACAGCAGAGTTTTGTTTTAGCAGATTTTGAAAAAAATCTTTAAAGTTCCCTTTATTACTATCAAGCCACTCTCTTTCGGCTCTGCTCTCCATAAAGTGAGCAGTTAGTTTTAGCTTCTCACTCTTGACAATTTTAAGTGCTTTTTTTATTAAAACAGGGTGAACAGAGTAGGGTGAATGTATAGCTACTGCCGGGTAAAAGCCCTCTCTTTTTATAGCTTTTGAAGCATCAAGACGAGATAAAAAATCACCAAAAAGAGCATCTGCCATAGTAGCTTGAGAACCGATAAGTTCATTGAAAAAAACAACATTTTGTTTAGCTTTTGAACAAGCTTCCAAGTCCATAGCATGTGAACTAATAGCCCCAAAGGTTGTGATTCCACATGCTAACATATCATCTATAGCCTTTTGCATACATCCAGAATCACATCCACCGATAAGCTCTTCACGATTTTCAATAACACTATAAAGCCAACCCATAAAATCACCATAACTAAGCTCAGTTTTGTTAGCACTAAACTCTATATGAACATGAGCATTTATAAGCCCTGGCATAAGAAGAGAGTTCTCTCTAAGTGTTGTAACCTTGGCATGTGGAAACTCATCTAGCAACTCATCAAAAGGAGCAATTTTTTGAATAGTCTTGTCAAATGCTACTGATAAATTTGGAGTGACTCTATCTTTCATAAGTATGTAATGTGGTGTTATTATTTGCATAGTTCTTCTTTAATCTAATTTGGGTTTAATTCCCCGACCTTCTAGGTCGAAGATAAAAATATTTTCCGACAAGATACTCCGCTTTTTGAGCATAGCGATAAAAAGTTTTGCGTTTAGCAAAAAGGCTCTGCCTCG
>JAGHAW010000160.1 GCA_021161305.1 Sulfurimonas sp. | reverse complement strand
CTTAACTCTATTTTCCATTGGTTTAGGTCTTTTTATCTTCTCTTTTAGTGCTGGTTTTGGTGCTATATATTTTAAAGATATTATAGGAAAGATTTTTTCTCATAAGTTTCGCGGTAAAACAATGGCGTATCGTCAATTTTTTAGTGGGGCAGGTGGTCTAATAAGTGGTGCTTTAGCAGGTTGGATTATCTCAGTTTTTCCTGCACCTGATAGTTATGGATATCTATTTATTATTAGCTCTTTTATTATGGGATTTGGCTATCTTGCTTTTGGCACAATTGATGAACCTGTCAAAGAAGAGGTAACACAAAGAGAAAACTCATTTAAGAAATTTCTTCATAACTCATGGACACTGCTTAAAGGTGATAAAGATCTTCAAATTCAATTAAAAACTTTTCTTTTAGCCTATGGATACTTGATCGCTCTTCCTTTTATTATCCTTGATGCTCAAATGAAAATAGATCTCAATGGTGTTGCAATTGGTAGCTTAATAACAACGCAGATGATTGGAGCAATGCTTAGTAACTTTTTATGGGGAAGACTCAGTGGTAGAGGGCTGAATAAGTTAACGGCAAATATATCTATATCTTTACAGATTATTGCTATTTTGGTTGCGTTTAGTGCCTCATCCCTTTATGAGTATATGTTTATATTCTTTTTAGTAGGTGCAGCATTAGATGGAAATAGAATAGCATCTGGAAATTTGATACTAGCTCTTGCTCCAGCTGATAAAAGGCCTGTATATGTAGCCCTACAGATTAATATAGTTTCATTTGGATTATTTTTTTCAATAATAGGAGGGGTGATATTACACTTTTTAAATTATACAGTTTTATATAGCACTGCGTTTGCAATGCTACTTTTGGCTCTTTACTTCTCTTTTAAACTAAAAGATTAGAGTCCAAAAAAGCTTTTTATGAAGGCTCTTTTTTAGGAGTTTCAATTCACTCATCTTTTACTCCACTTTTGTATATAGTTTTTTGCTTTTTCATCAAGCATTTTCATTCTCTCTTTACCTTTTGGTAGAGTCTTTCTTAAATCTTTCATCTCTCGTAAAAAATCACCAATTGTGTCTGGAATAAGATTTTGCAAATAAATTCTTAAATATTTTGCCATTGCTGGACTTGCACCTGATGTTGATACAGCAATTGTTAAATCATCTTTTTTAATATATGATGGAAAAATAAAATCACAGTAATCTACAGAATCTACAGAGTTACAAAGACAGTTGTATGATTTAGACTCTTTAAATATTTCTGCTTGAAGAGGGATGTCATCAATAGCAACAATAACAACTGCAAACTCTTTAATATCTCCAGTTTTATATGCACGCTGTTGAAATGTTAGATTATTATCCTCTATACCTTTTCGCATATCATCTGACAACTCAAGTGAAACTACAGAAATGTCTTTAGTAAAATCTAAAAGATGGTCGAGTTTTTCATAAGCTATATAACCGCCACCAACGATTAATATCTTTTTATTGTCAAGCTTTAAAAAAGCTGGAAAGTAAGCCATTTACGCTCCTAATTGATAATATATTATATTCAATGACATAATAGCATATTATATAAAATTATAAACTTGACTAACATCAACTGTAATTAATTTAAAATAGATTACAATCCCGCATACTAAATTTACCGGGAAAGATAAGAAATGATAAAAGATGAAATACTCTCTAGAATACAGAAAAAATTTCCATTAGTCGCAAAACCTTTTGCAGCAATTGCTGATGAGTTGGACATGAGTGAGGCTGAAGTATTAGAGATTCTTCAAGCAGAAAAAAAAGCAGGGATTATTCGTCAAACATCTGCTATTTTTGATACGAAAAGATTGGGCTACAAATCCTCTTTAGTCGCGTTTAAAATTCAAAAAGAGAAAATTGATGCAGCAGTTGAGATTATAAATTCTCATCCAGGTATTTCCCATAACTATGAAAGAAACCATGAGTTTAATATATGGTTTACTCTTGGTGTTTCACCTGACTCTAAATTAGGTTTGGATAAAACAGTTGAAATTCTTTCAAAACTGACTGAGGCAGATGAGTATATTATGCTTCCAACTCTTAAGCTTTTTAAGATAAATGTGAAGCTAAATACAACTGGAAAAGATGCAAAAAAAGAAAAAGTTAAAAAAGTTGTGCATACAGAAGTTAAGATGACTCCTCTTTATCACGATATAGTTCGTAAAGCTCAATATGATATTGAGATGGTAAGTGAGCCGTTTAAAAATATTATAGATGAACTAAATATCAGCTACGACACATTCTTTGGAGTTTTAAAAGAGCTTCAAGAAGCTGGTTATATGAGGAGATTTGCTTCAATTTTAAATCACAGAAAAGCTGGTTTTAACGCAAACGCAATGGTAGTATGGGATGTCCAAGAGGGTGAAAAGGGTGAGGCTATTGGAGCATCAGCCGCTGAGTTTAGTGCTGTAAGTCACTGTTATCTTCGTCCGAAATATGCAAACTGGCCATATAACCTCTTTACAATGGTTCATGGAAAGACAAAAGAAGAGACAAATGGTATCATTGCTGAGATGGCAACTGAGATAGAGTCAAAATCTCATATGCCTCTTTATAGTTCAAGAGAGTTTAAAAAAGTACGTATTGAGTACTTTACCCCAGCAGATGCAGCTTGGGAAGCTAAATATATTTAATAAGAGATAGAATAGAATTATTTTTTGAACTAGAAGCTGTATATCTTGTAATAGGTACTTTTATTATGATAGTGACGGCTATAGTTGGACTTGCTCTTACTGTATTGATTTAATTTCATTATAATATGATTACATTAAGAGAGGAAGGACTTGAAGAACTTTTTAATACTGGTGAGACTATTAGATGATAGCAGTATTAAAATGCTAAGTTATAAAATACATTGTATCTAATGAGAATCATCTCTTTAGGTCTTGGATACCTACTGT
>JAGHAW010000136.1 GCA_021161305.1 Sulfurimonas sp. | reverse complement strand
GTTAAAGGGAATGCACTTTTGAGAACTCCTTTTATGGACGAACCTTGAATTACAGGTAACCCACTTGTATAATCAAAATGAAAACCTAAAATAGCTTGCCCTTTTATATCAGGTAGTTCATGGGTATTACCACTACCTAATATAAGCCCAGGGTATGTAGTACTAGCTTTAAAGTGAGTATTACCCAACATCCCTTCATCTTTATTTACCTCTATAGATTGACTTAGAATAAGTTTTATTTTATCTTGAATTTTTATTTCTATCTTTTCTTTATCTTTTACTCTTCTTTTTTGCTCTTCTTTAGATAAAAGCATAAATCTATAGTCATCTTGTATTAAAGTGTTGTAGTAGTCTTTGTAAAAAAGCCATCCTATATTTGCACTACTCATCTTTTTCACCTTTTTTAAGTTTAAAAGTTCTAATACTCAGCTTAATAGCTACAGCAATATCTAAAATCTGTTGTTTAAGTAAAGCTTGATTGTTATCCAATGCGTAACGTAGCAATGATACATCTTCACTACTTCCTCTTAAAATCTGCACAATAATATAACTCAAATACTCTTTACTCTCTTTAGTAGAAGAATTTGTATTTTCAAATAGTGCTAAAGTTGGTAGTAACCCACTCTGAATCACGCTCGCACCAAACGAAGAGATATAACCATTGTATGCTGAGGGAATAGTGCCATTATCAAAAGTTCGATCTAGTACCTTCAGTGCTTCAGGTATATACTTTTCTATATTCTTTTTACTCATTCTGAAACCTTTTCAACTTTAGAGTAACCATAACCTATGGATTTGTTAGCCCCAAATTGTATATGTTTTTTTTCATCCAACTGTCTTTCAAACTTATCTAAATTTTCTTTTTTATCTGGTTCATCTAAGTTAGTCGGCTTTGCTATAACAAAGTAAAACTTTGATTTTTTAGGTACGACCTCTTCATACCAAAGATTTTTACTGATACCTTCTTCAAGGTAGTTTCTAGCAAGTACAGGCAGACTCAAATCTTTGAAGTCTATATCTGAAAAAAGTGCTATATTGTCACCCAAAAGTTCATTGAGTATAGAGATATCAAGCGAAGATGCTTTAGCTTTCAAATCTTCTAAGATTACACCTTGAATATTTTCAAATATAAGAGGTTCTCCCTCTTTGACCTTCTCTTGTGAAAGTTTCTTTAATGCTTTTATTATTGTCTCATCAAACACTATTTCAAAATCTTCCAAGAGTGTTAAAAAACTCTCAATGACCCCTACAGAGGTAGCCAAGAAATAAGGCTTTTTATTACTTCTTACCGGACGGCTTAAAAGAGAGGCTTCAAAAAAGTGGAAAGCCCCTGTCTGATGTACAGCACTTTTGTTATCAGGACCAAAAACATAGTTACTCATCTGCCCTTCTCCAAATGCCTCCCTAAATGCTCCTTTTAAACTAGAACTATGTATAGTTGGTAAAGTTGTAATGGCATCCCTTTGTACTTGGTTATCTATGATGTCAAAGTTGATGTCTCCACTACCTACATGTAGATTGCTTAGTGTTGTTATGGTGTATAATTCTCTTTTCATTATTTCTCTTCTCCTGTAGTGTAGATGTTATATCCGATTTGTTGCAAGTTCTCTTGTTTTAGGTCTTCTATAAGCTCATTAGATGGGTGTATAATCACAGAACCTTTTTCATAGAGATATAGTGTTTCACTTTTCTGAAAATGTTTTTTGTTCTCTGTACTTTTCCCATTGTTATCTTTATAGGTTTTTAGTGAACTTTTTTTACCTATTAGATTTCTTTGACTCACCTCTGAAGTAATGGCAAAACTACAATGCTGCTCTAAAGGTAGTCTAATATAAGCATCACTAAGTAGTGTTAAATACCCTTTAGGATCTTGGTATTCTAAGCTATCATCTAACTCTTTAACTTGCATTAAAAAACTTGACCTGTCTGCTCCAAGCGTAACCATAGAGTCTTTTAACTCTTCATCCAATTCAAGATAAAAAGCAAATTTAAAACCATTTATTAGCATATAGGAAATCTTTTTAAATAAAGAATTATCTTCTCCACCTTTTTTGTTTCCTGTTTGTTCTACAGCTTTAAAAATATGACTACGAGATAAGCTTTCATTACCATCTACAGAGATATAATTGTCATAAATATCTTTTTTAGGATCATAACCCTCTAATTTTCCATCATCATAAATTAACTTGTCTATAGCCACTTTTTTAATGTACTTTTTGTTACCTTTAAATAAAAACAGTGGACTAATGGATTTTATACTTCCAAAATCTTGTAAGGTTTTAGAGAGCATATCAAATTTTTCAACACCTACAAGCTTGTTTGCCTGTGATTTTTTATGTTTATCTACCCATTCTCCTTTTCGTTTACGCGTTAGAAGTCCTGCCTGAATCATAAGCTCTTTTTTAAGCATCCCCAGTAAAGCTGTCTGTTGAGGAAACTCTCTTGATTTGAAAAGATAACTTCCAACATTTTTATCATCTAATGCACCAAATGTTTGGTCACCACCAAAGAGAAAAGACTCTAAGGGTTTGAGTGTAACTAAATATTTCACTACTTATCTCCTTGTATAAACTTAATAAACCTTAGTGTAGCATAGACATCGTCTAGTGATTTTGATGACACTATAAAATCTGTTAACTGCTCAAAAAACTCTCTATACTCTTTATGTTCTGCTTCATTAAAGTAGTTATCAAAAAAACTTTGTACTCTCAGCTTATCATTTGAAATTTCAGTCAATATTATTTTATTGCTGTCTATCTTGTGGTGTACGGAGTGTAAGAAGTTATCCATTCCTTCACCACCTTTTATGTTGGAGGAGAAGAGTTTGAAGTTTTCATATACTTCTCCCTCTTTATGCATAACTGACTTGAAAGTCTGTCCACTATGCTTGGTAACAGAAAAAGCAATATTGTTTTTAGTGCCACTCTTTGCATCTTCAAAAAGTAAACTTCTGCTCTTTTCAAGTGCTTCATAAAGTGGGTATTTATAGTAACTAATAGATACACCAAATGAGAGTGTTGCCTCTGTACCTTTAAACTCTGTATTGAAACTTTGTGAAATCTCATCGCAAAGTGTAAATACTGTTTTGTTTCCACTTACAACAGGAGCAAAAAAGAGAAGATCATCACCACCTGCAAAAATCGTTTCTCCTCCATAATTTTGTATAAGAGCATCTGAGTTTAGACAATACTCAAAAAGTTTTTTAGAGAAGTCTTGAAATTCTTTTTTACCTTTTAGCTTCTCTATCACTTTTCCCATACTGTCACCATCTGCTTGCACAATGGCGTAGTATTTATGGTAGTTCTTTAACTCTTTTTTAAATTCATCACTTTCAAAAATCTTCAGTTCATCATCTTTAAGCATCGAAGCAATGTTAAAATTACCTGTTAAGTCATTCATTGCTATCTCAGGTAAAGATAAAAATGGTTTTTTCTCTCCAAAAGCATCTTTAGTTAAAAAGCTATTATTGTTTTTCAACATTAAATTTAGTTCATTCTTTTGGTACTGTGCCACAGAAAATAAAAGTTCAGCTGTATCAAGATAAGGCGTAAGTTCCAAAATAGGATTGGCTTCATCCTCTAGCTCTTTTTCTATAATATGAACCTGTAAATACTCTTTTAAAAACGTATAGCTCATTGGTGTATTATCTGCTAAGTTTTTAAGTACTTCATCAACTACCTCATCAACTCTCTTTATGTCTCCCTCTTTAGCTTCAAATATAAATCTATCATGGAAAAGACCTAAACCCTCTTTTAAATTAAATATTTTCTCGTCTTTAATATACGGAACTATAAACTCACGCTCTTTAAACTGTGAGATAATTTCCCTCATGATATATGAAAAAAAGTAAGAACCTCCCCAAAGCTCTCTGGTTTTTTTAGCTGTTGAGAGTGTTTTGTAGATGGGTCCTATGGTTAGTGCTATGTATTTCATTTGCTTACCTCATTTAAAAAAGCTTCTATATCAAAAGAGCTAGGTGTTTTCAG
>JAGHAW010000031.1 GCA_021161305.1 Sulfurimonas sp. | reverse complement strand
TTTCTATGAAAGCCTAAAGATGTAGTTGCGTTTGCTTGAGGATCAGCATCTATTAATAGTACTTTCTTTTCAGCTACTGCAAGTGAAGCAGCTAAGTTTACAGCAGTAGTCGTCTTACCAACACCACCCTTTTGATTTGCAATTACTATTACTTCACTCATCTTAGACTATATATCCTCTCGCCGTTGTTTATGATAGAACCATCACTCTGAAGTATGGCATTATCTAATGAAATTTTTAAACTATTCTTATATGTAAAAAAATTTTGGTTTCGGTAAAATTCTAACTTATATTTGCTAAAAACTTGCTTCCATGAAACTTTTTTTTCAACTTTTTTAAAATACTTTTTTAACAACTCATCTTTAGAAATTTTTATATCTAAAGTTGCAAACTCTTTTGGAGAATCTACCAAATTTAACCCAACACCACAAACAAGGGTAGCTCCAACTATATTTGTAATCATTCCACCAATTTTAACATCATCAATATAAAAATCATTTGGCCACTTTAACCAAGTAAATGAATTTAACTCTCTTAGTGTCTCTTTTAAAAGATATGCAAAATATATAGAAGCAGATTCTAATTTCAAATCTTTTGGCAGAGAATCTAAAGAGATTGCAAAAGATAGAAAAAGATTTCCATCCATACCACTCCATAAATTCCCTCTACTTCCAATACCATCGGTTTGAATGTTTGCAACTATGGCATGTGGAAGTTCAAAACTTCTCTCTTGAAGTAACTCTTTTAAATAGGTTTGAGTTGAGGCTACAGTTTCAAGATAAGTAATCTTCACGCTCAAGTCTCTTTCCATTTATATAGGAGATTATATCTATCTCTTTTTTGGATGGGGCTTGGACATTAAAGATTCTCAGACTACCTTCACTGCATCCAACTACCATACTCTTATCTTCAATCTTTAAAATTTGCCCAACATTATTAGAACTTGAACTATCTTCTAATTCTATTTTTTTAAGTTTCAAACCACTATTTAGATAGATTCCAGGCCAAGGAGTAAATGCTCTATACTTATTATAAACTTCTTTTGCATTAAGAAATACAACTTCACCATCTACTTTAGTTATTTTTGAGCAGTGAGTTGAAAGAGAATCAACTTGTGGTTTTGGGGTGTAAGAGCTGAAATTTTGCAAAACATCAATAGTTAAGTCAGATGCCGTAACGGTCAATCTATCAAACAAAGTTTCAACCATCTCATCGGCACTAACTTCTATGGTCTCAATTTTAAGTATATCTCCTGTGTCAAGCCCTACATCCATAAGCATAGCAGTAACACCTGTCTCTTTGTCATCATTCAAAAGAGTTTGCTGAATTGGACTTGCTCCACGATATTGTGGCAAGATACTTGCATGAAGATTTATACATGGAGCGTGATTTAAAATCTCTTGTGGTAAAATCTGACCATAAGCCGCAACAACTATGTAGTCGCACTCAATTTTTAGAAGTTCTTGGACTACTTCACTATCACGAAGTCTATTTGGTTGATAAACAGCTATCTTATTTTCATATGCCAAGGTCTTAACAACCGGTGGGGTCATGATTTTTTTTCTACCAACTGGCTTATCTGGCTGAGTATAAACTGCAACTACTTCCATATCTTTTGTATCTATGATTCGTTGTAGAATCACCTCTGCATAATCAGGAGTACCCATGAAAATTATTTTCACTATTTAGTAGCCTTTTTAAATATAGTTCCACCAAGATGTTCATTATCTAACATAAAACTTTTCACATCACTCAAATCAAAACCACTTGCTAAAAACATACTTTTTCCACATGCCAAGAGATAAGAAGCTGCCTTTAATTTTGTAACTATTCCACCTGTTGCAAAAACATTATTTGGAGTGACCTCTTTTTCAAGTTCTTTCTTTTCAATGTTATTTACAACTTTTAAAACCTTGGCATCTGGATTCGTTCTTGGATCATGGTCATAATAGGCATCGATATCTGATAAAATAATAAGCATATCAGAGTTAGTATATTTTGTTATATATGCTGAAAGTTGATCATTATCTCCAAGTTCTAGTTCATCTGTTGCTGTTGCATCATTTTCATTTACAATTGGAATTACATCATTTTCTAAAAGAGTATCAATTGTATTTTTAACTCGTTTAATATCGTCATCTTTATTCAAATTTGCAGCCGTCACTAAAACTTGTGAAACTAGGATGTCATATTTTAGGAATTTTCTAGCATATTTATTTAGTAAAACTGGCTGTCCAATGGCTGCTAGTGCCTGTTTATTTCTAAGAACAGTTCTATCAAGTTTTAGTTTTGTATATCCACCTGCAACTGCACCTGAAGAGACTAAGATAACTTCATTAGTTTTTTTAAGTTCTGCTAAAAAATCAACTAAAGACTGCATTCTCTTGAATGCAATTTTACCATCTTGAGTTAAAACAGCACTGCCAACCTTAACTACAACTCGATTCATAACTATGTACGGTCTGATTGCACTAGATTAAATAGTGAATATTTAAGTGCATCTATATTTTTGCTTGTTGCCGAAGATATCGGTGCAACTAAGTAAGGTTTAGTTTTATCATAACCCAAAGTTTCATCAGCTGTATCTTGAACAAAAAATGGCATCTCACTATCAAAATTAAACTCATTTGTTTTAGAAGCTTCTAATCCTAACAAGTCAAAGAAACCCAAAACTAACTCATCTATCTCATCGGGTGGAACTATATCTACTCTTGTTAAAGCGATAGCGTACTTACTTTCACCTAATTTCTCAGAAAATGAAACTATTTCATCTTTAAGTACTTCAATCTGCTCTTTGAGGTCTCTATATGAAGCCAAATCTACCATATATAGAAGTGTTTTAGTTCTTTCTATATGTCTTAAAAACTGGATTCCAAGACCTTTACCCTCGTGAGCTCCACCAATAATACCTGGAATATCAGCCATTACAAATGATTCAAAATCTCCGATATTTACCTGTCCAAGCTTTGGAGTAAGTGTTGTAAACTCATAGTTTGCTATCTCTGGACGAGCATTTGAAACTGTTGAGATTAGAGTTGATTTTCCAACATTTGGAAATCCAACTAAACCAACATCTGCAATAAGTTTCAAATCCAGTTTAATCTGTCTTGTCTCACCCTTTTCACCAGGTTGTGCATAAGTAGGTCTTTGATTTGTTGGTGAACGAAAGTGAAAGTTTCCAAGACCACCTTTACCACCTTGAAGAAATTTTTCCTCTTGACCATGCTTTAACATATCAAAAAGCACTTCATCCGTTTCGCTATCTAAAATCTGTGTTCCCGGTGGAACTATAATAATTTTTTTAGCTCCAGATTTTCCAGTCATTAAAGAACCTTCACCTTGAACACCACCGTCTGCTCTTATATGCATTTTTCTTTGAAAGTGAGATAGTGTGTGAGTATTGTTATCACACTTAAACCAGATGTCACCACCTTTTCCACCGTCTCCACCATTTGGACCACCGTTTAGTACAAACTTTTCACGACGAAACGCAACACACCCTTGTCCACCTTTACCCGATGAAACTGTTAATTCGACACTATCTGTGAACATTGCTTTTCCTTAATGTAGTTTGAAAATTTTTACTAAATTGTGATTTATTTCTTTTTCTCGTTCCCAAGCCGAAGCTTGGGAATGCATAAGTTAAATTAATGATATGCATTCCCATCGGGGACGATGGGAACGAGAATTTAAGTTTGTAGAATTATGTAGCAGGTACTATTGATACTTGTTGACGCTTTTTGTCTTTTCTCTCAAAAGCAACAACACCATCAATTAGTGCGAATATTGTATGATCTTTTCCCATACCTACATTATTACCAGGATGAACTTTAGTTCCTCTTTGACGAATAATGATATTACCAGCGATTACAGCTTCTCCACCATACTTCTTCACACCAAGTCTTCTACCAGCCGAGTCACGATTATTCTGTGTACTACCTTGACCTTTCTTATGTGCCATCTTAAATCTCCTTCAGTTTACAGCTTAAACTATGCTGCTATTTTCGTGATACGAACACGAGTGAAGTCTCTTCTGAAACCTCTTTTAACTTTACTATCTTTACGACGACGCTTTTTGAAAATAACAACTTTTCTATCACGACCTTCGTTGATAACTTCAGCAGTTACAACAGCACCTTCAACAAAAGGAGCTCCCATTTTAAGTTCACCAGCATTAACTGCTAGAACTTCTTTGATTTCGATAGTAGCTTTTGGCTCAAGTGACATTTTGTCAAGTGATAAAATATCACCCTCTTGAACTTTATACTGCTTACCACCATTTTTAATAATTGCGTACATATACGGTCCTTAAATCTTTATAATTCTACTAAAAAGTTCGGAATTATACCCAATCAAGCTTTAAGTTTTATTTAGGTTTAGAAATTCTTTTGCAATTTAATTGCCCTAAATTACAGAACTTGCTAAATCTATAAACAAAATTTCCTATATATATTAAAAAGTGATTAAAAAAAAGAGGTACAAATACGGTACAAAATAAATCTGTTACTACATACTAAAT
>JAGHAW010000043.1 GCA_021161305.1 Sulfurimonas sp. | reverse complement strand
GTTCTATGGAGTATTTATATTTTATAAGGTCAATAACTCTATCGTAAACGCTCTCTTTTGAAAAATCTCGTTCTATAGTTTTTTTAAATTTATATATATCTGAAAGCTCTTGGATGATTATTTTTGCTTCATATAGTGGATCAGAAGTTGGTGTATTGCTTTGTGGGATAAAAGTTGCAAGATTATGTTTTATATCTCCAAAAGTCTCTTGCATTTTAGAAAAAAGAGTGTTCATATGTTGGACTATATCTTTTGCATCACCTTTAATCGTTGTGTTAAATTTATGAGTAAAATCACCACTATACGCTTTTTCAATTCCATTTTTCATATTTGTGAATAGTTTGGTATAGGGAGAGATAAGATAGTTAATTAATATAAGTACAAAAAGTAAAAAGATTAGATTAATTGCCAGAATTTTTACTACTGTATAGTAACCGTTAGTTCTTGTGTTTGTAATATCAAACTCCATACTAATAGCACCAAGAGTGTCTCCCCTTGTTACATCATGACAACTTAAACAGTTAGGAGTACCAGATGTAGCAGCTTTATATGGTATGGTTACTCTAAGTATAAGTTTATCTTTGTCTTCTATGATCTTTTTGATGCTTTTACTATTTTTAAGAACTTCTTTATCTATGGCATCTCTTGGAGTTTCACGGTTAAGTCCCTCTCCATACTGTTTGATAACATTTTGTGAACGAACTAACCAAAGTGATTTAATATCATCGTTCTGTGAGATTCGATTTATAAAATATTTTCTTTTGTCCATTGTTCCATTGACCATATGAGCAGTAAGACCATTTTCCACGATAGAGGCAGTCATTTTTGATTTTTCAATTACACTGTTGATGCTATAGTCTCTAAAATTTATAGAGACATTGATAATGGTAGCCAGACTTAAAAGGAGTAACAACCCCGTTGTCAGAAAAAGAAGTTTTGATTTTGTTTTCATAATATAATCACTTTAAATTTATTAGTTATAAATAGTATCTAATAAAAAATAAATTTAAAGTGAAATAGTGAATTAACTTTAGAGATGCCCTTTATTCTACAGTTACACTTTTTGCCAGATTTCTTGGCATATCTACATCATTACCAAGTCTTACAGAAATTTCAAGTGAGAGAAGTTGAACTACAACCATCATCTCAAAAAATTCCAGCATATAGTCTTGATGAGATGAAATTTTGATAAAATCATCAGCTTTATCAAACTCTAAAGCACTTATGGCACAGATAGTTGAATCTCTTGCACTAAGTTCTTCTACATTGCTTTTAGATTTTTCATAAAGCAGATGTTGTGGAAGCAGAGCTATAGTAAAAAGCTCAGGGTCAGCTAATGCGATAGGACCATGCTTCATCTCTCCTGATGGATAACCTTCGGCATGTAGGTATGAGATTTCTTTTAGTTTTAATGCACCTTCAAGAGCAAGTGGGAAAAAAATATCTCGACCTATAAAGAAAAAACCGTGACCGTGCAGGTATCTTTTTGAGAGTCTTTTGATTCTTTCATGTAGAGAATCTTTGACCTTAACAGAGGTAGGAATAGCACGAATAAGTGAGATTTGTCTTGAAATCTCTTTAGTCCCAAGAGAGTCTCTTCGTTGTGCAATATATAGACTCATCATCCAAAAAATTGTAACTTGTGTTGCAAAGGCTTTTGTAGATGCTACACCCTTCTCAACTCCTGCACGAGTCAATATGCAAGTATCAGCAAGTCTAACCATAGAGGAGTTATCAACATTACAAATAACCAGAGTTTTAAGTCCAACTTTTTTTGCCATTTTCAGTGTTTCGAGTGTGTCAGCAGTTTCTCCACTTTGTGAAATTACAACAAAAAGGGTGTCTTTTGACATTATAGGTTTTCTATATCTAAATTCACTAGCTATCTCAACAGAAGTTTTAATCTTTGCATATCTTTCAAAGAGGTAAGTAGCACTAAGAGCAGAGTGGTAAGAGGTTCCACATGCACAGAGTTTTATCTCATTTATACCATCAAATAAAGAATCATCCAACTCATCAAATATAATTTCCTTATCATTTAGACGACCCATAAGAGTATCTGCTATTACATCTCCCTGTTCATAAATCTCTTTTTCCATAAAAAATCTGAAACCGTCTTTTTGGGCAGAGAGTTTATTTTGTGAAAGTTTTGTAAAAATAGGTTCTTTTTTTTCTCCATTTATATCAAAAATAGTCAACTCGTCGATGTTCACATAACCGTAATCACCATCTTCAAAGTAATTGACATCGTTGCATTGACCAATAAGAGGGGCATCAGAAGAGGCAAAGTATTTTTCATTTTCAGAGTTTGTACCGACTAGCATAGGTGAGCCATGTTTTGCAAAAAATATACTCTCTTTTTCACTCTTTGTAACAAGTAAAATGGCGTAAGTACCCTCAAGTTTTTTTATAGTTTTAGAGAAGGCATCAAAGGCAGTAGAAGTAGATTTTAGATTTTTTTCAAACTGATGAACTATAACTTCTGTATCTGTTTGACTTAAAAACCTTACCCCATCCGCGATAAGTTCCTTTTTTAATTTGGCATAGTTTTCTATAATGCCGTTATGAACTACATAAGAACTTTCCCCTGTGTGTGGATGTGCATTTAGTTCTGTTGGTTTTCCATGTGTTGCCCAGCGAGTATGACCTATGCCTATTGCAAAATTGTCAGTTATAAAATTTTTAGTTTTTTCTTCAAGATTTACCAGTTTTCCGATAGCTTTGTAACTTTGAAAATTATCATTTTGAAGCACTGCAATTCCAGCAGAATCATATCCTCTGTACTCTAACTCTTTAAGCCCAGAGAGTAAAATCTCTTTAGTGTTTTTATTACCTATATATCCAACAATTCCACACATTTATATTTCCTGTTTAGTTAGTAGTTCATAAATTTTATCGACATTATTACATATATCGTTTTGTTTTTCCATTAAGAAACTATCTCTTACTTTGTGTTTTGTGCTATGTACCTTAGCTGTGACAATATTGATATGAAGCTCTTCGAAACACTCCATTACATAAGCTAAAAGACCTCTTTGGTTAGTTGTGTTTATGCTAAGTTCGGCATGTGTAAGTGAGTGTTCATAATCTATGTTTATCTCACTTTTTTTAATTAGAATATTTTGTAGTTTCACATGTCTACTCATATCAAAAGCATTTTTTATAATATCATTTAGCTCAATAAGTTCATCGCCCTCTACGCTTTTAATAAACTCTATTTTAAAATACTTGACATCATTAAAGAGTGTTAAAATCTCCATAGAAGCAACATCAAGATGAGTTAGAGTTCCTAAAAGGTAGCCTATATTTAGTGGAACTTTTCTAAATATCTCTATGCTTAGCGAATCATTTGCATAGATATTAAAATCATACTCTTTAGTTTCTTTTGCTTGTTTAGCGATGTTAATAATGTCGTTTGGAGTGTGTTTAAAGAAAAATAGATTTGATTCAATACTAAGTACTTTTTTTTGTAAAAGTCTAGGCAGTGATTTGAAATCATCTAAATTTTTCACTCTTTTTTCTATATTTAATCTTTTTGTTGCATCTGTGATTCTGTCACTGTTTTGTGAAATTTCCAAAGCACTTTTATATAAATCATAAAGCAGTTTAGAACGAAAAGAGTTAAAAGTATCTTCGCCAACACCATTTATATCCGCATAGGTAAGAAGTTAGAGAAGTTTTAAGTTTTTTGTATCTTTTATATTTGACATAAATTTATAGAGGGTTTTTTCATTGTGAATATTCTCTTTAAATGCAGTATTACTCATGAGTGTATGATTTTTTATAAGAAGAGAGGCTTGTTCTATAAGTTCATCTTTAAACTTTAAGTGCGATGCAAAAGGAACTATAAGTTTTGCTCCAACTTCACCATGATCCTGTTTTCTTCCTTTTCCTGTATCATGCAAAAGAGTTACAACTTTTAGTAAAATCTTTTCATCTGCATTAAGTTCATTATACAGTTCTTGTAAAAAAGGCTCCTTTATATTTTCAATGGCTTGGACTGCTTTTAGAGAATGAACATCAACGGGGTAGTAATGATAACCGTCAAATTGTGGAAGATGAAGAACTTTTCTAAAGTTTGTAAAGAGATGGTGAAGTATCCCAGCGTCATAAAAGAGTTTTAAAAAGCAGTACATATTTTCTTTTGCAAAAAGTTCTTTTAGCAGTGCGTATGTTTTTGGCTTTAATGGGCGTGAAATTTTTGTATAGGTAAAGAGGTTTAAAAATCCTGCATCAAAATGGTAAGGCTTATCTTCAAGTGATACTAAAATTTCCAGCAGAGAGTTTATGGGTTGAATCTTAAGATTAAAAGAGGCATAGATTCGATTATCAAGTTCATAAATTCCTCGGCTTAAACGATTGGCTTTAAACTCTTTTAGATGCTTCATATCTACTATATATGGTCTAACCATTTTTTTAGCAAAAATTTGAGTGAAGTTACTTATTCGCCACTGAGCTTGAAGAACTTTTGTAACCATTTTTTGCTCATTTTTAAAGCCAAGCATATGGCTGATTTCCGGCATGTGTTGGAGTAAAAGTCTATCTTCCTGTTTATTTGCTATAAGATGCAAAGCACTTCTAACACGAAATAAAAGTTCAAGGGCTATACGATACTCTCTGTATTCGTTTTCAGAAAAGAGATTGCCTGTCAAATCTCTTAATCTTGTAACTCCATAGATGGTTTGTGCTAACCAGTATAGAAGTTGGGAGTCTCGCAGACCACCTACACTCTCTTTGATGTTTGGTTGCATAGAAGTAGGGTATTTTTTGCGTCTCACTTGGGCTTCTTCAAGCTTCGCTAAGATAAATTCTTTTTGTTTATATAGTCTGATTTTAGTTAGTTCATTTTGAGTGGAGTGCCAAGTAAATGGAGAACCGGTTATAAATCTGGATTCCATGAGTGCTGTTCTGATGGTTATATCTTCTCCAGCAGCCTTAAAAAGATCATTTGTTTCATGTACTCTGTGACCGAGTTTAAGCCCAGAATCAAGAGCTAGATAAAATAGTTTTTCAATGATAAGTTCACTATTGTAACCCTCAACTTTTTCATAAACTATAAGCAAATCAATGTCACTATGAACGCATAACTGTTCTCTGCCATAACTGCCAAGTGCAACTATAGCGATGGGGATAGAACTTCTCATAGGCAGATAGTTGCCAAAGACCCGTCTTAAAATAGTTTTATACATCAGGTCAATTATAGAATCTAATTTTTTAGTATGTTTTACTAAAAAATCTTTACCTTGAGAACTTTGAAAAAGCTCACCAAGAGAACTTTTATACTCATTTATATAGGTTTTAAAAAGTTTTGAAAGTTCAAAGTCTGAACCATTTCTTTCTATGATGTCTTCTATTTGTAGTTTTATATCCAAAAAAATCCTAAAGTGTTTTTATCATTATAGTAT
>JAGHAW010000272.1 GCA_021161305.1 Sulfurimonas sp. | reverse complement strand
TTAAAGCTTAAAATATCTCTAAATGATAACAAATTATAATATATAGTATATAAAATAAACCTTATTCAGACTAAAGTATCAGAATCGTTGTCATCATTATTATTCAAATAGATACGATAACAGTTTTTTATTGTGAAACAATATGGGTATTTGATTTGTTCCGCCCATGTTTTATCTGTTTTAGTTGCGTTGATATAACTAAACTAGCTTGACACTAAGTCACTCAATATGATATAATGATTACATATCAAATTAAAGGGCTTAGTAATGAATAACATTTTTGAAAAATTAACACATAACATGACACAGGCGATAGAGTCTTCAATATCTTTGGCTTTGCATAATAAAAATCAAGAGGTTGGGTCGGTTCATTTTTTATGGGCATTGCTTACAAATTCCGATTCTGTACTTAATCAGATGTTTAATAAGATGAACATAGATAAGGTGGCGATGGAGTTGGATGTAAAAAGTCTCTCTGAAAAACTGCCTAAATCTTCTAGTGTATCAAAAGAGAATATTAAATTATCAAGAAATTTTGTATCAACTCTTGAGAGTGGTGCCGGACTTATGACAAAAAATGGGGATAGTTATTTAGCTGTAGATACATATATATTAGCGAATTTAAAAACTGAGCCATTTTCAACAATTTTGGCAAAATATATAGATGTAATGGAACTTGCTAAAAATTTAGAGGCTTCTCGTGGAGGGGCTAAGATTGATTCTCAAAGTTCCGATGAGACTCTGGAGTCTTTAGAGAAGTATGGTATAGATTTAACTACCCAAGCAGCAGAGGGTAACCTTTCACCCGTTATAGGTCGTGATGAAGAGATAAGTCGTATGATGCAGATTTTGATTCGTAAAACTAAAAATAATCCAATGCTTTTGGGTGAACCAGGGGTTGGTAAAACAGCTTTGGTTGAGGGACTTGCACAGAGAATCAGTGATGGAAATGTACCAACATCCCTCCAAAACAAAAGAGTAATCGCTCTTGATATGAGTGCTTTAATTGCTGGTGCAAAATATAGAGGAGAGTTTGAAGACAGACTAAAAGCTGTTATTGATGAAGTAAAACAAAGTGGAAATATTGTGCTTTTTATTGATGAGATTCACACCATAGTCGGAGCAGGGGCAAGTGAGGGTAGTATGGATGCTGCAAACATTTTAAAACCGGCTCTTGCAAGAGGTGAACTTCATACCATCGGTGCTACAACTCTAAAAGAGTATAGAAAGTATTTTGAAAAAGATGCAGCTTTGCAGAGAAGATTTTTACCTATTACCCTTGATGAGCCGACTGTAAATCAGTCTTTGCAAATTCTTCGTGGGATTAAAGAGAGACTCGAGACTCACCATAATGTTACCATTACAGATAGTGCTTTGGTAGCTGCAGCAAAACTTTCAGATAGATATATTGCAGATAGATTTCTGCCGGATAAAGCGATAGACCTTATAGATGAAGCTGCTGCTGAGTTAAAGATGCAGATAGAATCAGAACCGCATGCACTAAGTTTAGCAAAAAGATTAAGTTCAGAACTTCAAGTTGAGAGAGAAGCGTTAAAGATGGAAGATACCCCATCCAATACAAAGCGTTTAGAAGAGATAGTAAAAGAGTTGGCTGATGTTGAGGAGAGAGTAAGAGATCTTGAATCTCAATTTGCAACTGAAAAAGAGGTTTTTGAAAGAATCTCGACAGTTAAAAATGATATAGAGTTAAAAAGAAGAGAGGCTCAAAATGCAAAAAATTCATCAGACTTTAACCGTGCTGCTGAGATAGAGTACGGAGAGATACCAAAACTTTTAGAAGATGAAAAAAGTATAAATGAGAACTGGGAAAAACTTCAAGCAGCTGGAACTCTGCTTAAAAACTCTGTTGATGAAGAGGCGATAGCAAGTGTAGTTTCAAGATGGACGCGTATTCCGGTTAAAAAAATGCTTCAAGGGGAAAAGGATAGAATCTTAAATGTTGAAGATGAATTAAATCGTGATGTTATCGGTCAGTCTAAAGCGACTCATGCCATAGCAAGAGCTATAAAAAGAAATAAAGCTGGATTATCAGATGCAACTTCGCCAATAGGCAGTTTTTTGTTTCTTGGTCCAACGGGTGTGGGTAAAACTCAAACTGCTAAAACTTTGGCACAGTTTCTTTTTGACAGCCAAGAGGCATTGATACGAATAGATATGAGTGAATATATGGAGAAACATGCAGTCTCTCGTTTGGTTGGTGCAGCACCAGGATATGTAGGATATGAAGAGGGCGGACAACTAACTGAAGCAGTTAGAAGAAAACCATATAGTGTTATACTGTTTGATGAGGTAGAAAAAGCTCATCCTGATGTTTTCAATGTTCTGCTTCAAGTTTTAGATGATGGAAGACTTACAGATAACAAAGGTGTAACAGTTGATTTTACCAACACTATAATCATCTTAACTTCAAATATTGCAAGTGATAAGATTATAAATAATCCGTCTTCGGATGAATTAGACAGTATGGTTATGAATGAGTTAAAACAAGCATTTAAACCGGAATTTTTAAATCGTTTAGATGATATTGTAATCTTTAATGCTTTAGGTAGAGATGAGATAGTAGATATAGTTTCTCTTTTCTTTAATGAGATAAATAAAAAAGTTGAACAAAGAGATATAGAACTAATTCTTAGCGATAGTGCTAAGGCATTCATTGCAGAGGCTGGGTTTGATCCTGTTTATGGTGCTAGACCACTTAAAAGAGCTCTCTATGAAATAGTTGAAGATCGTTTAGCTGATTTGATATTGGAGGGAAAAGTAGCTGAGGGTTCAAAAGTTGCTTTTGATATGAAAGATAATGAGATTGAAGTAACTGTTTCGTAAATAAAACAGAGGTTATAATTTTATTATGAAATATTTACTGATTATATTGATTTTTAACTTATCACTCTTGGCGTGTGCAGGAGATTGTATGCGTTGTCATCAGAAGTTGCTAAAGACTATAGATGAAGATGAGAGACATAAGCCTATGCTTGGTTGTATAAAGTGTCATAAGCCAAATCCTAAAAGTATTGGGGCATGTGGAGATAAGTGCTTCTCATGTCACTCTCAGGCAGATGTAGATGATGCAAATGTACAAGAGCATGATGTTATAGAAGAGTGCAGAGATTGTCATGTTGGGGAGATTCAAAAGGCTTTTGATACATCACTGTCAACTGATCAATCTCACTCAGAATCGGTGAAAGATTTTCTGCTTCATTAATATTAACCCCTATTTAAGCAATTCTTTTGTATTATTTCGGACTTAATTTTAAATAAGGATATGTCAAATGAAAAGAACATACCAACCCCATAATACACCTAGAAAAAGAACTCACGGTTTTAGAGCAAGAATGGCTACTAAAAATGGTAGAAGAGTTTTAAATCGTCGCAGAGCTAAAGGTCGTAAAAGATTGTCAGTTTAGGCGGCTTTAATACACTGAAGCAACATAAGGAGTTTCAGTATATTTACAAAAAAGGAAAAAATCAGCACTCTAGTAGCGTTGTACTTTTTTTTCTTCCTCAAAATGGAATTCACAAAGTAGGATTTACAGCAACTAAAAAAATTGGTAATGCTGTAAAAAGAAATCGTGCCAAAAGAAGGCTTCGAGCTCTTTTCTGTGAACACTCCAACACTCTCAAAGACGGCAATTATATATTTGTTGCAAAACAATCAATCATTGATATTGCACATACCAATTTAGAAAAAGATTTTCAAAAAATTATATATCGTTCAAAAGCTTTTAAAGAAATTTCAAGTGATTAGAAAATTTTTACTGAAAATTTTATGGGTTTATCAGAAGTTTTTTACTCTTATTGGCTACGGAAGTTGTAGATATTACCCAACTTGTAGTGAATTTGCAAGAATTAACTTTGAAAATAACTCCATTTCAAGTGCTTTTTACCACAGTTTTACTAGAATACTTCGTTGTAATCAATTATTTGAGGGTGGCATTGAATATCCATTGCTAGATAAACTCTCTTGTAAGCCCAAGAAACTAGGGGTAGATTCTATAAAATATTGGTTGGTTCCAAATAAAAAAAACCGTTTTTATATTATAAAAAATTTTTCATACAAAGGGTCGTCGTGTTAGACAAAATGACAGCAAATCAAAGATTAATGGTAGCAGTAGCATTATCTATAGTTTTTTTCGTAGCTTATACAGCAATTTTTCCACCGGTACCACCAGAAGAGGCAGATGTTGCAAATAAAAATCAAAATATTGCACTAAAACAAGAAGCACAAACTTCAAGTTCTAGAGTTCTAGAACAAGTAGAACAAGAAGTTGGTCACACAATTTCAGTTGACGAAGTTGCAAATAGTTCAAGTAATATTGTAACAATCACAAACAAAGATTTTATTCTTAAGATAGATACTTTAGGTCGCATTAGTTCAAAAGAACTGCTTCAAGAGAGATTTAAAAACAAAGATGGGGGAAATGCACAGCTTGTTTCTGTTAATGGAACGAAACCTCTGTTTATTAGATTTATGGATGACACATTAAATAGTGAAGCTGCTAAAGTTGCGTATAGTTCTTCAGCCTCAGATATAGACTTGGTAGATTCAGCACAAAAAGTTACTCTAACTCAGAAATTATCAGGTTTGATAGTTACAAAAGAACTAACTTTTTATCCTGATGGACACTATGATGCAGTCGTGTCACTCTCGCAAGATAAAAGATACTTTGTATATTTGGGACAGAGACCAAAAGTAAATGAAAAAGAACAAATGATGAGTGTTGTTGGTGCTATGGTATTTACTGATGATGAGGTAGCAACTATTATTGCCGATGGTGATGCCGAGGGAAGACAAACTTTTAGTGGAGTTGAACTTATCTCTGCATTTGATCAATACTCTGCATCAATTATGTATGGTTTTTCTAAAGATACGCATATCGTAGTAGAGAGAGATCGTGATGATAATCCTGTACTCTATTTTGACGCACTTCAAACTATGAAATTTAATGGTTTCGTTGGTCAAAAAGAGTACAAAGTGTTACAAAATATAGATCCTGTACTTACAAATGCTATAGAATATGGTTGGTTTACCTTTGCTTCTAAACCACTTTTTCAACTCTTGTCTTGGTTACATGGAATCTTTGGTAACTGGGGTTGGTCAATTATTGCACTTACTTTAATCATCAGAGTTGTTCTCTATCCATTGACATACAAGGGTATGATGTCGATGCAAAAGATAAAAGAACTTTCTCCAAAAATGAAAGAGCTTAAAGTGAAATACAAAGGCGATCCACAACGCATGAATGCTGCGACAATGGACTTGTATAAAAAGAATAATGCAAATCCATTAGGTGGTTGTCTTCCTATGCTTATGCAGATTCCAGTATTTTTCGCAATCTATCGTGTACTTTTGAATGCTGTTGAACTTCAAGGTGCTTCGTGGTTACTATGGGTAAATGACCTCTCTCGCATGGATGATTTTTATGTTTTACCTATCTTGATGGGTATTTCAATGTTTTATCAACAAAAATTGACTCCAAATAATTTTAATGATCCTATGCAAGAAAAAGTAATGAAATTTTTACCTGTTATTTTTACCTTTTTCTTTATAACTTTCCCATCAGGTTTAGTTCTTTACTGGTTTGTAAACAATCTTTTCTCAATAGGACAGCAGTTTATTGTAAATCAGCAGTTTCAAAATCAAAAAGATGCTCAAATTGCACTAGCAAAACATGAAGATGTAAAAGAAGTTTCGGGAAAGAAAGATGATTAGAATAGAATCAGTCACTTTAGAAGAAGCATATAAAGATGCGGCTTCTTCTCTTGAGTGTTCGGTAACAGAGTTAAAAATTGAAGTAGTTCAATACCCAAGCAGTGGTTTTTTAGGTCTTTTTAAAAAATCTGCAATTATAGTGGCAGCAAAAAATATTAAAGAAGTTAAAGATGAGTTGTCAGAAGCTAAAATAGAGCCGGTAAAAGAAGAGAATAAGCCAAAAGATAGAACTTCAACTGCTCCAAAAAAATCAAAAGAGAATCAAAAAAAAGAGAGTAAGCAGACTATCTTAAACGATACTATTATGCCGGAATCTTTTGTTAGTGACCAAGATGATGAAGATGATGATTTGGTGAGTGGATTAGACTATACAGCTGATTATGATGAAGATGAGGAAGATGAGGAAGATGGAGAGTCGATTTCAGAAGTAGCAAAAATCGTGAAAGAGAAAATAAATGCACTTTTTTCTAATGCATGTTTTAAGATAGATGAAATTGTTGTAACTGTTTATAATGAAAATACTCTGCTTGTTGAGTTTAAAGGCGATGATGCTGCTCTTCTTATAGGTAAAGAGGGTTATAGATATAAAGCACTCTCATATATGATTTTTAACTGGATTAATATAACTTATCAAGTACAACTTCGTCTTGAAATTGCAGAGTTTTTACAAAATCAAGAGGAATCAATCTCAAGATACCTTGTAAATGTTTGTGAAAATATAGATAGAGACGGCAGAGCACAAACAAAAATACTTGATGGTGTTCTTGTTCAAATCGCACTAAAAGAACTTCGTGACAAATATCCAAATAAATATGTAGCTATTCGTTCAACTCGTGATGGATTGAAATATATTATCGTAAATGATTACCATAACTAAGTTATGACGGATACAATTTCTGCCATTGCAACAGCCAATGGCATAGGCTCAATCGCTATTATAAGAATTAGTGGCGACAGAGCTTTAGATATAGCAAAAACTCTTACAAAAAAAGATAATTTTCTCCCAAGATATGCAACTTTAACAAATATTTATAATAGAGATGATGAACTTATTGATGAAGCGATAGTTATCTACTTTAAAGCACCTTTCTCTTTTACTGCTGAGCATGTAGTAGAGATTCAGTGTCATGGTGGTTTTATAGTTGCACAGAGCATACTAAAAGCCACTTTGGCTATGGGTGCTAGACTTGCAACTGCTGGAGAATTTTCTAAAAGAGCCTTTTTTAATGGTCGAATAGATTTGAGTGAGGCAGAAGCTATTGCTCAACTTATAGAAGCAAAAAGTGAAGATGCGGCTAAGATTTTGGCTTCACAAATGAAAGGTTCACTAAAAGAGTATATAGAAAAAATTCGTGATGATATTATCCACATACTTGCATATTCTGAAGTCACTATTGACTATGCGGAGGAGGATTTACCAGAGGATTTAATACGCCAAATCCAAGCTAAATTAGATGAGTTAAAAGCTTCTTTAGAATCTACTCTAGCAGCTTCAAAGCAGAGAGAAGGTTTGATGCAAGGCTTTAGAGTTGCCATCGTTGGTAAACCTAATGTTGGGAAAAGTTCGCTTTTAAATCGTTTGCTAAATTATAACCGTGCCATAGTTAGTGATATAGCCGGAACTACAAGAGATACTATAGAAGAGCAGGTTAAAATCGGAACTCACTTAATTCGTATAGTTGATACTGCAGGGATTAGAGAAGCAAGCGATGAAATAGAACGAATAGGTATAGAGAGAAGTCTTGAAGCGATAGAACAGAGTGATATTGTTGTAGCACTATTTGATGGTTCGAGAGAAGCAGATAGTGAGGATGAACAGATTCTCTCTCTTATAGAATCAAATGCACAGAGTAAGTAT
>JAGHAW010000183.1 GCA_021161305.1 Sulfurimonas sp. | reverse complement strand
TTGAACCTAGTTTGAGTGGGATTTGGCATAACTATATAGAGTGGGAAAAAGATAAAATATAGTAGAGTGCTTTTTGGTATCTGGAACTAAAACTATGTTAAAATACAGTAAATAATGTCAAGGAAATTGTGAATGCTTTTAAAACTTTTTTTCTTTTTGATTCCTCTTACTATATTTGCACAAGAACTTATTTGGAGTAGCGATTCTAGTGTTGGAATTTCTCAAAAAACTTATGAGAAGGTTATAAAAGAGCATGTAGATAAAAAATATCCCAAAAAGGTAAAAGCTTATAAAGATGCCTTGCTTAGAGTAGAAGCGAAAAAAGAAAATGAATTAAAGTTAAAAAGACAAAAAGAATTAAAGAGACAAGAAGAGATTAAAAGAGAGACAGTTACATTAGATGGTTTGATGTGGCAAGATGATATAAGTAGTAGAAGAGTTAAAAAAGATTGGCAAGGTGCAAAAGCTTATTGTTCAAGTTTGAAATTAGTCGGTTTTAGCAACTGGAGACTGCCAGATATAGATGAACTTAAAAATATAACTTACAGAAATAGAAGACCTACAATAAGAAAAGAGTTTAAAAATAGTCTCTCAAGTTATTATTGGTCATCATCTTTGGATGCATCAAGTTCTAAGTATGCTTGGCGTATGTACTTTCAAAATGCTAAAGCTAGTTACGGCACTAAGGCAAGTAAGTACAATATTCGTTGCGTTAGGAGAAGATGATGGTTATAAAGGTTTTAATTTTAAGTTTTATGCTGTTGATTTTTCTCGGCTGTAAAGGCAAAACTCCTAAGAGTCCTAAAGTTGAAAAGAGTATAGAAGTTGTAAATCCTTATAGCATAAAAGATTCAGAAAAACTGATAGCTTTAACAAACCACTTTATTCATTTAGAGTTGGTATTACAAAAACCTCTCTTTCCAAAAGAACCAAAAGAACCATTAGTGCCAAAGGTCAAAAAACTTACAAAAGGTAAGTATGAAAATAGTGAAATTTTTGAAGCTAGAATAGAAGATGAGAGAGTCAAAAGAGCAAAAAATATAAAAGATATTGAAGTTCAATATTCAAAAAGTGTAAAAGCCTATAATGACAAAATAAAGAGATTGACAGACGAGTATAACAATGAACTCTCTAAAAAACATAAAAACATAAAATCTATTACACTCTCTTCAATGCAAAAAGCATACATGGTAGTTTACGGAAAGCCCTATTTAGCAAACAGTTTGAAATATGATGCTGAAAATGAGATGTTTTACGGAGATGTCAAATCAACTAAAGGTGGTTTTAGCGAGCAGGTAGCTATAAAAGTTCCTCTAAGTGAAGCAGAAAATTTTGAAAAAGATTTAGATGCTTTAAAGACAGAGGTAATTTTTAACTATGATGGTCATAGACTTACTCTAAATAAGATAGTTATAAAAAAAGCAGAAAAATCTTTTGTTGCAGTGCTTAGCAGTGTGAATTTTAATAGTGAAGATATTAGTGTATCTATTAATGAAGGAAGTCTAAATCTGCCAACTACTCCACTTATAAGTAGTTCATTGTCTATGAACTCTACTAAGCATAGCATTGGTGAAGTAAGATACTCAACAGATCCGGAAGTAGCAAAACTTCAAAAGCAGAAGTTTGAATTAGAGAGAAAAAGCAGAGAAAAAAATCAGTCTATAAAAAGAGAAGTTAAACTTAAAAAACAGAGAGAGGCACTTGAGGTACAGATAGCACTTCTACAGCAAAACAGCGGTGGTATTGATGATATAAGTAAATTTTTGGAAAAATCAAAAATTCATAAAATAGATAAGACAAAATGGCTCTTTATAGTTGCTATAGAAAATTATGAATATACAGATCCCGTAGCATACTCAGCAAACAGTGCAAAACAGTTTAAGAGAGTTATGAAAAAACGACTTGGAATTCTTGAAAAAAATATAAGAACTCTAATAAACCGTGGTGCAACAAGTGGTAAAATAAGACATAATTTAAAAGATATTGTTGCACATGTAAAAAAAGGTGATACTATTTATTTTTACTATAGCGGTCATGGTATTCCAGTTCCTACTCAAAAAAATGCACCATATCTGTTAGCGCAAGATATGAGTCCACAGTATGTGGCAGATGATGAAAGATTTAAACTTCAAAATATCTACAAAAGCTTAAGCAACTCAAAAGCCTCAAAAGTAGTAGCCTTTATAGATAGCTGTTTTAGTGGCGGAACAGATAACCAAACACTTATCAAGGGTGTAGCAGCTACAAGAATTAAACCAAAAAAAGTTACTTTTGATAAAACAAAAATGATAGTTATAAGTGCAGGAAGCGGAACGCAGTATTCAAATAAATATGATGATAAAAGTAATAGACTTTTCTCATATTATTTGATGAGAGGATTAATCAAAAATAACTCAAACACAAGCAGATTATATGACTATGTAAAATCAAATGTACAAGAAAAATCATATGAGATGGGTGAGAGTTATGAACAAGTTCCTGTTTATGATGGCAATATTGGGTTAGAACTATAAAGTGAAAGAATTATTT
>JAGHAW010000232.1 GCA_021161305.1 Sulfurimonas sp. | reverse complement strand
CTACTTACTTGCTGATGTGAAGAGCCATATCTATAAGTCTCATAGAGTAGCCCCACTCATTATCATACCAAGACATAATTTTAACCATGTCTCCGCCAATCACCTGTGTTAAATCTTCGGCAACGATTGAACTATATTCACATCCAACAAAATCTTGAGAGACTCTCATCTCTTTATCCATAAGCAAAATACCTTTTAGCTTACTGTTGGCCATCTCATTAAATACAGCAGTTACTTCCTCTTTAGATGTTTTTTTGCCAACTACAACATTCAAATCAACCATAGATACATCAGGCGTTGGAACACGAACACTCTGTCCATGAAGTTTACCTTCTAACTGAGGCATTACAAGACTAATTGCTTTAGCAGCACCGGTAGTTGTAGGAATCATATTGATAGCACCTGCTCTTGCACGGCGTTTATCTTTTAAGTGCTTAACATCTAAAATATTTTGATCATTTGTATATGAATGAATCGTTGTCATTAGACCTTTTTCTATACCAAAAGCATCATCTAAAACTTTAGCAACCGGACCTAAACAGTTTGTTGTACATGAAGCATTTGAAACTATCGCTTGTCCATCATATAACTCTTCATTTACACCAATTACAAAAGTTGGGGTCTCTTTATCTTTTGCAGGAGCAGAAAAAAGAACTTTAGGAACACCTTTATCTACATGAATTTGAGCAGATTCTTGAGTTAAAAAGACACCCGTACACTCTAAAACCATATCTGCACCACAATCAGCAAAACCTAGTTTACTTGGATCACGATCACTAAAAATTCTAATACTTTTACCATCAACACTGATATGGTTTTCATCAACTTGAGCAATATCACTGCTAAAAGTTCCATGTACAGAATCATTTTTAAGAAGGTACAACATCATATCCATACTCGCCATATCATTTATAGCTACAATTTCAACATCATCTCTCGAGGCTGCTATGCGTGCAACACAACGACCAATCCTACCAAATCCATTAATTGCTATTTTTAGTGCCATTATATTTCCTATAAAAATTAAATTCGGTTATTTTACTGAAAGTTTAGTTATAATTCGCTTTAAATTAGGAATGGGATGAAAACTATTGCACTTTTTGGTGGTTCATTTGACCCACCTCATATCGGTCATGAAGCTATTGTTGAAGCTGCGTTAAATTTTAAAGATATTAAGAAAGTGGTAATTATGCCAACTTTTCTCAACCCTTTTAAATCTAAATCTCACGCCCCATCAACTCTTAGACTAAAGTGGTTAAAAGAGATTTTCAAATCCAATAAAAATGTTGAAATAGATAACTTTGAGGTAAAACAAAACCAAAAAGTATCCAGCATAGAGAGTGTAAAATATCTTCTCAAAAGATATAAAAAAATCTACCTGATTATAGGTGCAGATAATCTATCTTCACTCCATAATTGGGATAGATATGAAGAGTTAGAAGAGTTAGTTACATTTTTAGTGGCTCCTAGAGGTAACAAAGATATTGCTAAACATTTTTTATCTCTTAGCGTAGATGTAGATATATCATCTACACAACTTAGAAAACATATAGATATATCAAAACTATCTGCAACTTGTTCACAACAGATAGAAAAATTTTATAAGGAAAACAATGAAAAATAGAATAGAAAAAATTACTGAAATTCTTGACAAAAATAAGGCTGAGAGCATAGAGGTTTTTGACCTAAAAGATAAAAACTACTTTGTAGATTATGCGATTATCGCTTCATCACTTGGTTCAAGACATACTTTAGCACTGCTAGATCATCTAAAAAAAGGTCTGAAACCTCAAGAACACTTTAACAATGTTGATGAGAGTGGGGATTGGATAGTTATTGATTTAGGTGATATTCTTATACACATAATGACACCTGAGTATAGAGTAAAGTATGATATGGAGAGTTTTTTAAGTCAACTTGCCGAGGGTAAAGAGGGCGAAATTCTTTAGACACTTTCACATGCTATGGCATGTGAAAGCTAAACTACTTTGACTTTTTCTTCTTAACCTCAACTTTTTTAACTTCATCAATTTTAACTTTTTTATCCGTTTTATCTTCAAGACTTTTCTCTAAAATATCTCTAAAGTTATATATAGAATCAACATACCTCACAGGCTCACTCCCTCTTGCATAACCGTGCTTAAGTGTTCTATAATATTTTTTTTGTGAAAGAAGCGGAAGAACTTTTTTCAAATCACTCCAACTGTTTTCATCATATCCTATTTTTTTGGTTAACTTTTGAGCATCTCTGACATGTCCCATCCCAACATTATAAGCAGCAAGTGCAAACTTCAGTCGGTTTTCACCCTCTACCTCTTTTGACACTAACTTAATCATCTGTTTTATATGTCTTGCTCCACCTTTAATACTCTGTACAGGATCAAGTCTATTTTTTACACCTAAAATTTTAGCCGTACGACGAGTAAGCATCATCATACCCCTTACACCGGTAAAACTTTTTGCTCTAGGATTCCAATGGGATTCTTGATAAGATATAGTTGCTAAAAGCATCCAGGGTATCTCATATCTCTTACCCATTGACACAAAATATTTCTTATATTTTGGAAGTCTTGATTTGATTCTTTTATAAAACATTTTAGTATTATAGTAATCAAAAAAGAGTACATAACTATAGTAGTGGTCTTTTAGTTCTGCCATTTTTCTACTCTGATTGAAACTGTTCAACCATGAGTACATACTAGCTTCTAGTTTCTTAGAGTTAGGTGCCAAAACCCACGCTAACTGCTCTCTGCCACTAATGGTAAAGGCTAAGGCTATCTCTGTAAAATACCTATGATTTTGTGCGTAAATATTTGAATCTGCTATAGTACAATCTATCTCATTAGATGCCACTTTTGCCAATAGCTCTTCAGTTGAATACTCAGATGTTAGCGTTGCATTTATATCAAAACCATCCAGTTGCAGAGCTTTAATAGTCTCACTGTAGCTGGTATCTTCTCCAACCATTATTTTAAGTCCTGAGAGATCTTCAATATCTCTTGGAAATTTTCCACTGCCAAGCATTCCACGATGACAGATAACCTGCTCCTGAACTTCAAAATATGATGGACCAAAATTAAATGTTTTTTCTCTTAGGGGAGTCTTTGCCAATGAAGCTGAAGTTATATCTACACTTGGACTTTTACTAAATTTTATTGCCTCTTTAATAGTGTTGGCAGTAGTTATATTCAAATCGACTTTTAAGCTGTCTGCATATGCTTTTAAAAGATCATACTCAAAACCTTGAGGTCCATCTGTGCCAATATAGTATGTCGTGGGAGCATTAAGTAAAACTACATTAAGAGTTTTTCTATCAATAATCTTATCTAAAAGAGATTGTTTTACTATTTTATGAATTGGATTGTATGCCGAGTGGCTTAACCAACCAAAAATAAAAAAAGAGAGAGCAAAAAGCCCAAATATAAATATACGAAGATTTCTATCCATAAACATTAGTATATAACTAAAAACTTATGCAAATATAAAACGATTAACTCCATTATCATACTCATGAGCTAAAACTTCATTATGAGCCTTAAGTATAGAATCAACCAAATACAATCCTAATCCATAACTATTTTTGGATGGATTCTCTTTTGTAAATGGTTCTATGTAAAACTGTAGTGGATGAGCCAAACACTCTCCTTTGCTTTCAAAGCAAAGTTCCTTATTGATTATGGTAATTTTTACATGAGAATCAGAAGAGTATTTTATCCCATTATCTATCATATTTTTAATAGCAGTTGTATATAGCCTGTATGAAGCAGTTAATTTTATACTAGCATCCACATTAACACTTACACTGTTTCTTTCAACCATCGCCATATCTATTGCACCGTCAATAATATCTACTAAACGATACTCTTTAAAATTGGTTTTATCATTAACACTTGTTACCTCTTCTATAAGTGCAAACTCAGTAACCAATGTTTCCAATCGTCCAAATATAGATACAAATCTATCTTTTAGTTTTTGAGACGGTAACATCTGCGTTGCTATTGTTCCTTTAGCTATAGGTGTCTTTAACTCATGCATAAGATTTCTCAAAAAAAGTGTGCGTGATTCTAGAACAGTATTTATCTTTTCTTTTGCCGATTCTAGCTCATTTGACACCAGTGCTATCTCATCACAACCCTTTGTTTTAAAAGATATACTCATATCTCCATCGCCAAAAAGTGCTATCTTTTTCCTTAATCTGATCAGAGGGCGAAGTTTTTGTAAAATCAAAATAAATGAGATAATAATAATCAATATGGTAGTTGCATATGTATATAATATACTCCAATATTTATAAGGTTTTAATTTCTCATCTTTTATAAGAATAGTTCCGGTCGGTGTTTGGACATAGAAGTAGATACTCTTTTGGAACTGAATCATTGAAGCTCTTAAATCAGATACTATATTTTGAGTGTAGAGTCCCTTTTTGTCTAGCATTATAGAACTATTTAGACTTAAAAATCCCTCACGCTTTAAAATTTTACCATCGTGTAACACTCTCTCTAGTGAATTACGATTTTCTTCTATTTGCAGATTATAGACAGCAAGATTCGCCTCAAGCATAACATGTGAACTTTTGGTCTGCTGATGTATGCGATAGATTTGAGTAATAATCGAGTATTTTGTAAAAATATTATCTATGTACTGCTGCTTGTTTAGCTTATAAAATTCCCAAAATACCATGCTCACACTAACAAGTGTAACGATAAGGGCAAATAAAACAGTTATAAGAACAGCATGTCGTTGCACTTTTTTATATCCTAATCTCTATTTTAGAAGTTTGTAGCCTACGCCTCTAACTGATTCTATAAGCGTTTTGTCTCCAAGTTTGTTACGAATTCTACCAACCATAACATCTATACTCTTGTTAGAACTGTCTTCATTTATAGCGTTTACATTATGAATTAAATCTTCTCTTGAAACTACTAAACCTTGCTTGGCAATCATATAAGAGAGTATCCCAAACTCGGCATTAGTTAGGTCTATATTTCTACTTTTATATGTAATAACCATCGTTGCTTTATCACATTTAAAATCACTTTTAGACTCCTCTTTGGCTTCAGATTTTGCTTCATATCTTCTAAGAATAGAGTGGATTCTAGCTTCAAGTTCTCTAGGATCATAAGGTTTTGGCAAGTAGTCATCAGCTCCGAGTTCAAGTGCTTTTACTTTATCTGTAACATCACTTCTTGCCGAGGATATAATGATGGGAATATCTTGACGCTCACGGATAGATTCACAAACTTCCAAACCATCCATCCCCGGTAGTGTCAGGTCTAAAATAACCAAATCAAACGGCTCTAACTTTAATATACTTACTGCTTTAAAAGGGTCATCTTCTGTAATAACCTCAAACTCAAACTGTTCAAGATACTCTGTCAATATCTCCGCAAGTTCTAAGTCATCTTCAATCATTAATATTTTTTTCATAGGAGTATTTTAACAGAGAGTAACTAATAAGTAGTTAATTTGAAGAAATTATTTGCTTAAGCTTGCCTCTTTAGGCAAGCATTAAAGTCACACGATAAGCTATAAAAGCAAATACATACGCTGTTACGGATGTAAATGCTAAAAGGTAGAAAAAGTACTTTATCCCACCTGCTTCACGAGTAAAGACCACAGCAGCAGCTAAACATGGTAGATATATCATAATAACAACTATAAATGCAACAGCAGAAGCAAATGGAATATTTTCACTTATAGCATCTACAAGTGAACTACTCTCTTCATCTACATCACCACCTAAAGCGTAAAGTACCCCAAGAGTTGAAACTACAACCTCTTTAGCTGCCAGTCCAGTTTGAAGTGCCACACTCATCTTCCAATCAAATCCAAGCGGTGCGAAAATAGGCTCTGAAAATTTACCGATACTTCCTAAATAACTTTGCCCTAAAAGAGCCTCGGCAAGTTGATTTTCAAGTACTACTTTCTCTGTCTCGCTTACAGTATTCTCTATCTTAACTCCATATTCTTCACTTAGAGCCGGATTATGCGGGTAGTTACTTAAAAACCAGACAAGCATAGCTGCTGCCGCGATAAAAGTACCGGCTTTTTTAAGATACATCCAAGTTTTATTTACAACCGTATGCCAAATAAGCTTAAGTGATGGAAGTCTATACTTTGGCATCTCCATAACAAATGGTTCAGCTTCACCTTTGAATGCTGTAAGTTTTAAGATTTTAGCAGCAACTAAACCAAGCATTGCACCACTAATGTATATGATAAACAGAATATTTCCAGCCATCTCTGCAGAGAAAAAAGCACCTGCAAAAAGTACATAAACTGGAAGTCTAGCTCCACAACTCATAAATCCTATAATAAACAGAGTAATCAATCTATCTCTATCACTTTTAAGAATTCTAGCACTCATATATGCCGGAATAGAACAACCAAAACCTGTTACAAGAGGGATAAATGACTGACCATGAAGTCCAAATTTATGAAAAAATCCATCAAGTAAAAATGCAACTCTCGCCATATACCCTGTTGTCTCTAAAAGTGCAATACCTATAAAAAGAATAATAATATTTGGAGTAAAAAGTACAACTGCACCGACACCGGCAATAATCCCATCAACTACAAGTGAACGAACATCATCATTTGATATTGTAGAACCAACTACATCACCAAACCAGCCAAAAAATGCGTCTATCCAGTCCATTGGGATAGCTCCTATCTCAAATGTAAGCTGAAAAAGGCTCCACATAAAAAAGAGAAATATCGGTATACCTAAAAATGGATGAATTAGAACATTATCAATCTTTTGAGTCAAAGTTTTTTTATCTTCTTGCTTTTCCTGTTTTAAAACCTCAGCGGCTATACCGCGGTTAAATGAGGCATATTCCTCTGCGAAAGCCTCTTTAATATCATCACTATCGTGATGTAGTTCCACATGCCGAGAAGCCTCTATAAGAATAGGCTGAAGTTCTGTCCAAAGTGGATATTCACGAATTTTTGTATAGGTTTTTTTATTGTTTTTAAGAAGATTTATAGCAACATGTCGGTAAGAGTTTCTTGCTTTATACTTATGCTTTGTAAGGTAGTCTACTATAAGTGCAATCTCCCCTTCAACTGCTTCACTAAAAACAAGCTTAGAGTCTTGTTTCTCGGCTTCATGCTGAGCTACAACCGCCTCAATTAGCTCATCTATCCCCTCTTTAGTTCGAGCAGATACTTTTACACATGAGATTCCTAAAAGCTTAGACATATACTCAGCATCTATCTCTATCCCCTCTTTTTGTGCTTCATCACTCATATTTAGAGCGATAACAACATCTTTGCTCATACTCATAAGTTCAGAAGTAAGTTGAAGGTTTTTCTCTAAATTTGTAGAGTCTATTACATTGATTATAAGGTCATATCCCTCTGCACAAAGATAGTTATGTGTAACTTTCTCTTCAATAGTATAATCAGTAAAAGCATAAGTTCCTGGTAAATCTACAACAGTAAAGTGATAATCTTTATAGTTAAAAAGAACCTCTGATTTTTCTACTGTTACCCCTGTGAAATTTCCCACATGCAAATTAGCATTTGATATAGAGTTAATAAGCATGCTCTTACCAACATTCGGCTGACCGACAAGTGCCACTTTTATATGTTTAGCCGTAACCGGACAAATTTTTTCTACTATCTCACTCATATAGTTTCCACCTCTATCATATCTGCTTCTTCAGCTCTAAGAGCAATATTCATCTTTCCTACCTTAACTTCAATAGTACTTTTTCTAGGTGCATGTTCCAACACCTCAACAAAAGCCTCTTTCATAATTCCAAAAGAGATTAATCTCTGTTTGAGTTCAGTTGGAGCATTAAGCTTTAAAACTTTTAACTTCTCACCTTTTTTGCATATAGATAATTTTTTCATATTTTATTCTCTCGCTTTTATATT
>JAGHAW010000217.1 GCA_021161305.1 Sulfurimonas sp. | reverse complement strand
TTTTTTATCTGTACTAACTCTATATGCTCTCGCACTTAGTATAGATTTTCATATGTCATTCCAAATCTTTCTTATAGCAGTACCACCGGTGTTTCTACTAACGATTATACCTATTTCACTTGCTGGATGGGGTATTAGAGAAGGTGCTATGATTGGTATATTTATGCTAGTTGGTGCAGACCAAACTAAAGTCTTGGCTATGAGTATCCTTTATGGACTACTTTTAATCATTAGCTCACTCCCAGGTGCTTACTTCTGGGTAAAAAGTAAAAAAGCAACTTAACAACTAAAAGGAAATTATATGAATGTAGATACAATGAGAAATATTGACCACTATGCAGGTGTTCCACTAACATTTATCGGTACAATTATCAAAAAAACTATACAATTTTTTGCACCTCCAAAAAAGATAAAGCCTAAAAATGTACTTCTTATTGAACTCTCAGAAATGGGAAGTGCCATTATCGTTGATCCTGCTATGAGAAAACTAAAAGCCAACATTGAGGGTGAGCTGTTTTTTGTAATCTTCTCTAAAAACAAAGTCTCTCTTCAACTTCTTGAAACTGTAAAAGAAGAAAATATTTTTACAATTGATGAAAGCTCTATACTAAACCTAGCTCTAAGTGCCATAGAATTTTTAAAATGGTGTCGTAAAAACAAAATAGATTCTGCTATAGATCTAGAACTATTTTCTCGTTTTACTGCACTTTTAACAGCCACTTGTGGAGCAGTAAATTGCGTAGGTTTTCACGCTTTTCACAACGAAGGACTCTATAGAGGAGATTTTCTAACTCGCAAGGTTGCTTACAATCCTCACCAACACATAGCAAAAAACTTTATATCTCTTGTAGATGCTCTTTTAACTGATGAAGTACAACTGCCATACACTAAAAGGATTATCCCTGATGATGAGATAGTGATTGCCAAAGCCACTATCAGTGATGAAGAAAAACAAGATGTATTGGCTATTATCTCTCAAACTTATGAGGGATTCGACAGAGAAAAGAATCCTATTATTTTAGTAAACTCTAATGCTTCAGACTTACTCCCACAAAGACGCTGGGATAAAGAAAATTATGGTGATGTGATCAAGATGATATTAACTTACAATTCAGATGCTATCATACTTTTAACCGGTGCTCCTGCTGAAAAAGATGGTGCCCAACTTCTAACTGACTATGTATCTGACAAAAGATGTGTAAACTTCGCTGGAGCAGTTAAGTTTTTACAACTCCCAGCACTCTATAGTGTAAGTAAATTTATGCTTACAAATGACTCTGGTCCTGCACACTTTGCTTCTATAACAGATATGCACACTTTTGTTTTGTTTGGACCTGAAACTCCTGCACTCTATAGCTCACTTGGACCGACTACACCTATCTATGCAGGTATGGCATGTAGCCCATGTGTTAGTGCTTCAAACCATAGAAAAACACCTTGTACAGATAACCAATGTATCAAAATAATTACTCCTGAATGGGTATTTAACACTCTAAAACCAAAGCTTGATGAACTTAACAGCTAAAGAGCATACAAACTTTTTATACTTTATATGTTTTGTAGCTATATTACGGCTATTTTTAGCTCCTATGACGGGGCTTGGAGTAGATGAAGCACACTATGTTTTATATGCTCTAAACTTAGATTTAAGCTACTTTGATCACCCTCCTCTGGTTGGTTGGATTCAGTATATCTTTACCTCTATTTTTGGTACAGGTGAATTTGGTGCAAGAGTTGGTGCTATCGTTATTGGCTTTATAACTTCTATCTTTATATACAAACTCATCTACGATATAAACAAAAATTCCACCCAAGCCTTTATAGCAGTTTTAGCACTTCATGCCTCGTTTTTATTTAACGCTCTGTTTATAATGTTGATGCCTGACACCCTACTCTTTTTACTTGTTCTTCCTATTATTTTTACTGTTATAGAAATAGAAAAAAACAACACTCTTGGCATGTGGATATTACTAGGTATCCTGCTTGGTTTTGCAGGACTTTCAAAATACACAGCCGTTCTTTTTATAATTCCTATCATCATATACTTTGTCATCAGAAAAAGATATGAACTTTTCTACACTCCAAAAATCATACCATCTATTTTGATTGCCCTACTTATCATAAGCCCTGTAATCATTTGGAATATTCAAAATGAGTGGTCAAGTTTTGCCTATCAAAGTGAACATGTTGTTGGAGACAAAGGTATTAATTGGAATGGATTTTTCACCTCTCTTGGAGCACAACTTGGTGCTTACAATCCATTTTTAGTACCATTAGCTTACTTTGGACTTTATAAAGCACTTCGTAGCAAAAACTCTACTATATTTTTAACTGCTCTGTTTGGTTTAGTGCTTATAGCTTTTTTCACTTACGCCTCTTTATATAAAACTGCCCTACCTCACTGGTCGGCTCTTTTTTATATGCTTTTTATCCCTATAGGAACTTATTACATGCTAAATATTTCTAAGAAGTATCTAAATTTTGCTATAGGTTTTGGCTTGATTTTAAGCACTATCGCTTATTCAGAACTTGCCTTTAAGTTTATCCCTCAGCCAGACTACCAATCACTTCATCGTGATATATATGGTTGGAATGAGATTATGAAAAAGACAAATGAGCAGATAACAGATATAAAAAAAGAGGCTATTGCCGTTACTAACTGGACTTTGGCTTCTCGTGCTATCTACTACAATGACAACTACGAATCTCAAGTCTATCTTATAGATGACAGAAATGACCAGTTTGATATTTGGGAAAAAGACAGCACTATTGGAAAAGATTTAATCGTTATAAACACTAAGTTTTTCAAAAAAGATATAACTAAATATATGAAATGTGATAAAGTGATTCTATTAAACAACTTTGATATAATTCTAAACGCAAACAAGGTAAACACTATTAAGTTAGTAAAATGCAAAAACTTCCAAGGTTTAAGATGATATTTTCAAAAAAAGCATATCTAGTTTATATAGTAATACTAACAATACTTATAATCTTCTCATACTTTACACTAGATATACCTATAGCTAAATTCTTTTTAGCAGATACAAAAACTTATGAACCTATTGGCGATTTTATCAGTATCTTTGGGGAATCTCATTGGTATATAGGAAGTGCAATTATCGGTTTTGTAGTTTTTAAATATTTCAAAAAAAACAATCTCTATGCAAACAGATTTCTATTTTTACTATACATAAATATTTTCTCAGGTCTTATCAGCCTATTTTTAAAATATATTTTTGGACGAATGAGACCGTGGGGAATGAGACACGGTGGGGATGAATTTGGATTTCTACTTATTCATAACTTTGAGATGAGTGTTATAGAGAGGATGAAGTATCATGCAACTACTCTTGGGGATGCACCTACAACTTTTACTTCATTTCCATCTGGACACACAACAACAGTCTTTGCCTTTTTTACATTTCTAAGCATCTTTTTTCCAAGATATATCTATCTATGGCTATTTGGTGCAGTGATTCTAGCAAGTAGCAGGCTTTTAGCAAATGACCACTTTTTAAGTGATATATTTGCTGGTATAATGGTAGGAACTATATCTACACTATTTATTTACTCCAAAATGAGGAACAAACTTGAACAAAAATAATATAAGCATAGTAATCTTAGCTGCCGGAAAAGGCAGTCGTATGAAATCTCCAAAAGCAAAGGTACTTCACAATATCAGTGGTAAACCTATGCTTTTTCACATCATCAAGGCTTCACAAGAAATTTCAAATGATATTACGGTAGTAGTTGCTCATCAAAAAGAAGCAGTAATAGAACAAATGAGTGCTTTTTTTGATGATATACATTTTGTAGTTCAAGATGCAGACAGATTCCCCGGAACTGGTGGAGCGATGATGGGTGTTGAAGCAAAAAATGATAAAATCTTAGTTTTAAATGGTGATATGCCTCTAATAACTGCCGATGCACTTCAAGGATTTATAACAAACAGTGCTGACATCATTATGTCAATCTTTGACTTAGAAAATCCAGACGGTTATGGTCGTGTTGTTATAGAAGATGGACAGGTTCAACATATAGTTGAACAAAAAGATGCCAGTGTTAATGAACTAAAAGTTACAACGGTAAATGCAGGTATCTATGCTTTTTCAAAAAGTGTTATAGAAAAATACATCCCACAATTAAGTAACGATAACGCTCAAAAAGAGTACTACCTAACAGATGTTATAGCTATGGCTAAAGCAGATGGTCTTAGTATCTCTCCTTTGTTAGTTAATGAGGAGCAGTTTAAAGGTGTAAACTCTAAAAAAGATTTAGCTGATTCAGAAGTAATTATGCAAGATAAAATCAAAACTATGCACATGGATAACGGTGTTATTATGCAACTGCCTTCAACTATTTTTATAGAAGAGGGAGTAAGATTTGAAGGTGAATCTATACTAGAAAACGGATGTCGAATCACAGGCGATACACTTATAAAAAACTCACATATAAAATCTGGAAGTGTTATAGAAGACAGCACAGTTATAGATTCAGATGTAGGACCATTGGCACACCTTCGCCCACTCTCAAATATAGAAAACACCCATATAGGAAACTTTGTAGAGGTCAAAAAATCAACCCTAAAAGGTGTAAAAGCCGGACATCTAAGCTACATAGGCGATGCAAAAGTTGATGAGGGAACAAACATAGGTGCCGGTGTTATCACTTGTAACTATGACGGTATCAAAAAATCTAAAACTATCATAGGTAAAAATGTTTTTGTAGGAAGTGACTCTCAACTCCTAGCACCTATAACCATAGAAGATGATGTAATGATAGCAGCCGGAACAACTCTTACAAGTGGCACCGTTAAAAAAGGCTCACTAGCACTAACTAGAACTAGAA
>JAGHAW010000053.1 GCA_021161305.1 Sulfurimonas sp. | reverse complement strand
TGATAAGTGGGGTAAAAAATACCCTATAGTTTTAAACTCTTGGAATAATAAATGGGAGAATCTATCTCACTACTTTAAGTATCCCTATCCAATTAGAAAAATCATGTACACTACAAATATTATTGAATCTGTACATAGACAATTTCGTAAACTCACTAAAACAAAAGGAGCTTTTCCAAGTAAGGATTCACTACTAAAACTACTCTATATGGGTATACAAAATGCAAAAGAAAAATGGACTCAGCCAGTTCATAACTGGAGTCAAACTATTTCTCAATTAGCTATCTTTTTTGAAGGTAGATTGGATGAGTATTTGGAACTGTAACTAGGTGTTACTTTTAGTAGCTGACACAGAATTTTTTACGCTCTCATTCGCCACAACACTTTTTAAATTTTTTACCCCTTCCACATGGACAGAGTTCATTTCTCTCTATTTTAGAGTTATATAGTTTTCCGTCGAGGTATTTCCACATACCATGTTCTTTTATAAAGCTACTTTTTTCATGTAAAACACTTATTTTGTTGTTTTCTCTGTAATATGCTTTAAACTCAACAATGTCATCATAGGCATCTATTACATCTAGTTTTAGCCACTCTAGTTTTGGTGATGTTTTTAATTCTTCTATGCTTTGGCATGTGGAAGTCTTTGCGATATAATCCCAATCCTCTCTCACAAAAGCATCATACCTGCTTCTCATTAGTTCTTCTGGTGTTGAGGTGCTATTTTCTATATTCATAATATTTTTACTTTTTTTGATATACTAACATATCTTTAATAATTAGGTTAAGTACCTCTCTGTAAAGAACCCTAACTTCAGAAGCTTAAAAAGAGGGCTAATGCAAGGCGAAGATTCGTAGGAGCTACTAGTAGCTTCAAGGATTTTCAACGAAGTAGTAGCCCTCTTTTTAAACTTCCCTTCGGGCGATAAGTAAATAGCCCTATTGCGTCGTTAGATTCACTTGAACTAGTAAACTAGTCCTGCATAAATCTGCCTAGCACTAGAACTATTTATTTATCGCTGAAGTTGGGGTTCTTTACGGAGAGGTACTTAATTATGAAAATAAAATCACTATTTATATCTGCACAAGAGAAAAATGCTGGAACTCTTTTTGTCTCTATGGGGATGATGGAGATTCTAAAAAGAAATCTTCATCGTGTTGCATTTTTTCGTCCTATTATCTACTCAAAAGATATTAGAGATGGAGATATAAGTTTCATTTTAGAGCGATATAGTATAGATATGCCTTATGAAGATGCTTATGGATTTGACATAGAATATGTTGAGAATATGATAGCAACAAACAGGACTAAAGAACTTATAAACCAACTTATCACAAAGTTTAAAAAGCTTGAAGATGAGTATGACTTTGTTCTTTGTGAAGGTATGCGTCGTTCATTTTTAACGCCAACTATAGAGTATGATTTAAATTTGAAAATTGCCCAAAACTTCGGCTCTTCTTATATAAATATTCTAAATGCCAAAAATGCTACAGTTCAAGAGGTATATGAAGATATTTTAATTGAAAACTCAAATATAACATTTGCCGGAGCTACTCATTTTGCCACAGTTATTAATAGACTTGATGATAAAAAGCATCGTGAGTTAGCTAAAAAACTTCAAAATTATAAGTTGACAACATATCTTTTTAAAGAACTCAAAGAGTTAAATATGCCAACTATAGAGGATGTTATGGATGCTCTTGATGTAAGAGTTGTTATGATGGGAGAGGAAGATCATACTAGAGTTATACGACAGGTAAAAGTTGCTGCACTTACCCTTGATAACTTTCTAGAACATATAGAAAAAGATGATTTGATTATAGTTCCAGCTGATCGTTCAGATATTATTCTTGGACTTTTAGGAGCTCTTTACTCTAATTCTTATCCAAATATATCGGGAATTATTTTTCCATACAATATGATAGTTCATCCAAATATAAAAAATTTAATGGTAGGGTTAGATAGTTTTAGTGTACCGGTTTTATCAGTCCCTACTGATACTTATCAAACAGCAAGAAGTTTGGTAAAAGTTCAATCGAGATTAAGAGTAAATAGTGAAAGAAAAATAGCTCTTGCTCTTGGATTATTTAACAAAAATGTAGATATAGCTGAGATAGAAAAAAGAATCACATTAGAGGTTCAAGAAAGTGTAATGACACCTATGATGTTTGAGTATAAGCTTTTTGATATGGCTCATTCAAACAAGAAGAGAATAGTCTTGCCCGAGAGTAGTGATGAGAGAATCTTAAGAGCAGCAGAGATTGTTCTTCGTCGCGGTGTGGCAGATATTATTTTACTTGGAGATGAAGATAAGTTAAGAGAAAACTATATGAGGTTGGGGCTTGATTTGAGTAGAGCAACTATCATAGACCATTGTAATTCAAAGCTTATGAAAGAGTTTACAGATGTTTTTTATGAGTTGAGAAAGTTTAAAGGTTTAACTTTAGAAGGTGCAGAGGATTCGATGTTACATATCAATTATTTTGCAACTATGATGGTACATTTAGGGTATGCTGATGGTATGGTTAGCGGTGTGATTCACTCAACAGGAGATACGATTCGACCAGCTCTTCAAATTATAAAAACTTTGCCAAATATGTCCGTAGTGTCGAGTGTCTTTTTTATGTGTCTTAAAACAAAAGTTTTAGTTTATGGAGATTGTGCGATAAATCAAGACCCAAACGCTGAGGTTTTAGCACAGATAGCTCTATCATCAGCTGCTACAGCTAAGGCTTTTGGAATTGAGCCTAAGGTTGCAATGCTTTCTTATTCTACGGGTGAAAGTGGAAGTGGTGCTGATGTGGATAAGGTTAGAGAAGCTACCAAAATAGTAAAACACAAAGACCCCGATCTGTTGGTAGAGGGACCTATACAGTATGATGCAGCTATAAATAAAAAAGTTGCTTTAACTAAACTTCCTAACTCAAAAGTGGCAGGAGAGGCTAATGTTTTTATATTTCCAGACTTAAATACAGGAAACAACACTTACAAGGCAGTTCAGCGTTCAAGTGATGCAGTTGCAATTGGTCCGATTCTTCAAGGATTAAGGAAGCCTGTAAATGATTTGAGTCGTGGGTGTTTGGTTGCAGATATTGTAAATACTATTGCCATAACAGCGATACAAGCAGGGCAGATAGAATGAAAATAGCAGTTATTAACTCTGGAAGTTCATCGTTAAAGTTTAAGCTTTTTGATATGAAAACAGAGGAGGTTTTATACTCTGTTTTAGTAGAGCATATTGGAGAAATTAATTCTAAAATAAAAACTCATCATGAAGCATTAGAGAGTATAGATATTGATTTCTCAACTTTAGATGTTATCGGACATAGAGTCGTTCATGGTGGAGAGGAGTTTTATCAACCAACAGTAGTAAATGATAAAGTTATTGAAAAAATTGGAGCTTTAATACCTTTAGCACCTCTGCATAATCCTGCAAATCTTGAGGGAATCTTAGTCGCACAAAAATATGCACCAAAAGTTCCTCAAATTGCCGTTTTTGATACCGCATTTCACTTCCATATGCCAAAAGAAGCGTACCTTTATGCTCTTCCCTTTGAGATGTATGAAAAACATAAGATTAGAAGATATGGTTTTCATGGAACTTCTCACTCTTTTGTTATGAAAAAAGCAGCTGAAATTTTGCAAAAAAATGTGGATGAGTTAAATCTTATAACTCTTCATCTTGGAAATGGTGCTAGTGCTTGTGCTATAAAAAATGGTGTGAGTATAGATACTTCTATGGGATTTACTCCTTTAGAAGGTCTGGTTATGGGTTCAAGAAGTGGAGATATTGATCCTTCTATTGTAATTTATATGCAAAGAGAGTTGGGGCTGAGCCTCGATGAGGTTGATAAACTTTTAAATAGAGAATCCGGTCTGCTTGGAATTTGTGGGGATAATGATGTTCGGAGTATTATTGAGAGTGATGATGAAAAAGCAAAACTTGCACTAGATATGATGATAAGACGAATCCAAAAATACATAGGTTCTTATATAGTACTGCTTGGCAGAGTTGATGCTATTGTATTTACAGGTGGTATAGGTGAAAATTCTGCCTATGTCAGAGATAGAGTTTTAGATAATAGTTTGATTAGTGGAGTTAAAAACTTAGTTATAAAAACAGATGAAGAATTAGAAATAGCTAAGGAGTGTTTAAATATTACAGGCTAAAAAGCCTGTAAAAGTGTGTAGATTAAAGTGGAGTTACGTTCTCAGCTTGAGGACCTTTTTGACCTTCACCAACTTCGTAAGTTACTTTTTGACCTTCAGCTAAAGAAACACGACCGTGTCCCGAGTTGTTAACTTGACGGAAATGTACGAATACATCGCTTCCACCATCATCTTGTTGAATAAAACCATAACCTTTTTCTTCGTTAAACCATTTAACTGAACCGTCTTTTAATTCTGCCATTGTAATACCTTTTGTATAAAAATTCACTTCCGTAGAAGTGGAGTCATAGATTGGAGAGTCTTTAGGTCACAATTGAGCAAAATCACAAAATCACACACTAAAGATGAACTCGAGCCTCATCTTTCATCGCCGAAAGTATATCTTAATAATTTTATTATTTCAACCCAATAGTGCAAAAAAGTTGAATATTGTCGATATAGTTGTCAGTAGGACATTTAATTTAAAGGATTTATTATGCAAATATCATCAAATATGGGGGTTGTTGCTTCAACGCAAAATTCGGCTGTTACAAAAACTCTCTTTACAGAAAAGTTGACAAAAGAGGAGGTAGATGATTTAAAAGAGCAAATCACTCAAAATGCCAATGCTTTTGCATTTGATTATACTTCTGTTCAGAGTAGTGTTTCTAGCATTAAAGATGGCTTCGCTCAGGAGTACAAAGATTTTCAAAGCTTTTTAGGTGATATAGGTTACGAGGGTAAACCGATAGCTTCCCTTACTCAAAGTGAAGCAGCTGAGCTTGTAAGCGAAGATGGTATTTTTGGTATTAAACAGACATCTGAGCGAATAGCAAACTTTGTTATAAATGGAGCAGGTGGTGATGAAGATATGCTTCGTGCGGGTCGTGAGGGAATGCTAAGAGGTTTCGCAGAAGCTGAACAGATGTGGGGTGGTAAACTTCCTGAAATTTCACAACAAACTATGGCAAAAGCTATAGAGATGGTGGATATGGCTATGAGTGATTTAGGTTTTTCTATCTTAAATGAAGAAGTGTAGATAAAATATGAACTTTGAACTTAAAGATGATTATATAGAGTTGTTTAAACTACTTAAGGTTTTGGATTTGGTAGATAGTGGTGCTCAGGCTAAGATGCTTGTTGCTGAGGGTCTTGTAAAGAGAAACGGTGAGATTGAGACTAGAAAGAGAGCGAAAATTGTCTCTGGTGACACTATAGAGGTTGCTGATGTTATTATAGAGGTAAAATAAACCTCTATAAGAT
>JAGHAW010000037.1 GCA_021161305.1 Sulfurimonas sp. | reverse complement strand
GTTTTAGATGTGAGATTATTCTATCTGTAAAGATATATGAACTAAGTAAATCTCCATTTTTAATAGTCGAAAAACTAAGCAATGCAACTATTTCAGCGATACTCTCTTGCTTGAATTTTTTAGAACCAAAGTGTACACTCCCATTCAAAACAGAAGCCACAACTACATTTAGTTCTCTCTCTTCACGAAAGATTTTAATGTATGGTTTTTGCATCTTAGCAGTAATATTCCAGTCAATATGACGGATGTCATCCCCAGGCATATACTCACGAAGCTCAATAAAGTCATAGCCCTCACCCTGAAATATAGAAGGATTATTTCCAACCATTTCGCTAAAGACCTGCCGTCTGGCACGAACTAAGATTTTTTGCAGTTTACTCATTTTTAGTTATCTCATATTTTATAAAAAATTATTAAATTTATATCTAAGAAAGTATAACAAATGGCGGTTAATGATTAGTGAAGATTTTTACTATATAATTTTCCAACTTGACAAATATCAATGATAATTAATATCATTACTGATAGAATTCGACAATTAATTTACTAAAGGGAAAAAATGAAAAAAATTATTTATGCTTCTTTGGCATTTATGCTACTGCTAACTTTGCAACTTCAAGCAGATACAAGAGTAGATAAGATAGTGATTGCAGGTCCATTTGCTTCTGCTTCACATCCGGTTTTACATATGATTGAAACTAATGCTTTGGCAGATGTAGCTAAAAAAGTAGAGTTTAGACTTTGGAAAAATCCTGATGAACTTCGTGCTATGACTATAAAAGGGGATGTTGATTTTGTGGCAATTCCTACAAATACAGCTGCTATTTTAAACAACAAGGGTGTTGATATAGAACTTATCAATGTTTCTGTATGGGGAATACTTGGAATGATTTCAAGAGACAAAAACTTGAAAACTCTAAAAGATTTTAAAGGCAAAAAAATTGCTGTACCATTTCGTGCTGATATGCCAGATATAGTATTTACACAACTTTTAAAAAAGCAGGGCTTAAATCCTAAAAAAGATTTTAAACTTGTATATGTTGCTAGTCCCATTGATGCGATGCAGATGCTTATCATGAGAAGAGTTGATCACGCTCTTTTAGCTGAACCTGCTATCTCTATAGCACTTCGCAAAACCAAATCTTTTCCTATAAGTATAATTGCACCCGATTTATATAGAAGCACTGACCTTCAAAAAGAGTGGGCAGAGGTATTTAAAACAGATGCAGATGTTCCAGAAGCAGGTATGGCAGTTCTTGGTTCTATGAAAGACAATCCAAAAATTATCAAAAGATTTTTAGAAGAGTATGACAAATCACTTAATTGGTATATGGCTCATCCAAAAGAGGCTGGCGAACTGGTGATTAAAACACTTCCAATGTTAAAAGCTGATGGTGTAGCAGATTCTATTGCTCATCTAAATATGAAAAGTATAAGTGCAGTTGATTCAAGAGAGAAACTTGAATTTTTCTTCAATGTTTTAAAAGAAGAGAATCCTAAAAGTATAGGTGGGAAGCTTCCGCAAGACAGTTTTTACTATAGAGCCAAATAGATGAAGTTTGCATTTAAAATACTAAAAGACTTTCCAGGTTACCTCTGGAGTGGCTGGGGTTCTATAGCTGCTATTTTCCTTTTTATAGCTCTGTGGGATGTGGGAAATCAACTCTATGGAAATTTAGTTCTACCCTCCCCTTTAGAGACATTTAAAACTCTATGGCTAATGCTTAATGACAGCGAAGTTATTACAGAGATCAACATAACTCTATATCGTGCTGCTGTAGGTTTTGGAATCTCTTTGGCTCTAGGTTCTGTTCTTGGACTTCTTGCTGGATTTTTTGTAACAGCCTCTATGATGAGTCGTCCTATAGTTACGATTCTAGTCGGTATGCCTCCTATTGCTTGGATAGTTTTAGCGATGATTTGGTTCGGTATGGGAGATGAGACTGTTATATTTACTGTTATCGTTGCATCTTTTCCTATTGTTTTTGTTGGTGCCCTACAGGGTACAAGAACACTTGATGGCGATTTAAAAGAGATGGCAGATAGTTTTAATCTACCTTGGCATATGAAATTTGTAGATGTATATTTTCCACATATATTTTCATATATCTTTCCTGCTTGGGTAAGTGGTCTTGGTATGGCATGGAAGATAGTTATCATGGCTGAACTTTTAGCTACAAGTGATGGTATGGGAGCCTCTTTGGCAGTTGCCCGAAGTCAGTTAGATACACCGACAGCACTAGCTATTGTAGTGATAATGATAGGTTCACTTATGTTTATGGAGTATATTATTTTAGAGCCGATTAAGAGAGAGGTTGAACTATGGAGAGATTAGAAGTAAAAAAGCTACATCATCACTTTGGATTTACAGAGATACTTAGAGATATAAACTTTACTCTTGAAAAAGGTAAAGTTCTCTCCATAGTCGGTCCAAGTGGTGGTGGTAAGACAACACTTCTACACCTCTGTGCAGGCCTGCTTGATGTTGAAGAAGGAAGTGTTGAAAACAGCTTTATAAGTAGTTCATTTGCCTTTCAGGAGGGACGACTTCTTCCTTGGAAAAATGTAATCGACAATATCGCTCTTGGTCTTTTAGCTAAAGGTGAAAAAACAGCAGTAGCCGTTGAAAAATCTAAAAAAATTGCTCTTAGATTTGGTCTTGAAGAGGAAGATTTTAATAAATTTCCAAAAGATTTGAGTGGTGGTATGAAACAGAGAGTTAGTTTTGCAAGAGCTTTAGTAGTTGAACCATCACTGCTTTTTCTTGATGAGCCATTTTCAGCCTTAGATATTGGACTAAAAAAAGAGTTGCAAACTGTTCTTATAGAGATGACAGCTCAAAAAGAGATAAGCATACTTTTTATTACTCACGACTTGATGGAAGCTATACGACTTAGTGATGAGATTTTACTCTTAAAAGCAGACCCTGGACATATCGTCAAAAGATTCAGCTACGAGCTGCCTCAAAATGAGAGAGATAATAAATATGTATATAATGAGAGTGCAAAAATATTGCAAGATGAAGAGATAATAAACACATTTGAATTGGAGTTAAAATAATGAGTGATAACAGCAGAGAAGAGAGCCAACACGCCAACAATCATTATTTATATTACCCAGATGAAAAAGATGTACCGACATATCTAGCTTATGGATTTAGACCTATATTTCTACTTCTACCTCCGTACATAATCATCTCTATGATTCTATGGGCTTTAGTTTGGAGTGGGTATCTGAATATTCCTTTTATGGATAACACTCTTACTTGGCATATATATGAGATGCTCTTTGGAATCTTGACAGCTGGAGTTTTAGCCTTTTTAACAACTGGATTGCCTGAACTTTTTCCAGGGATGATTCCTTTTGTCGGTAAACGACTTAAATATATTATGTATTTGTGGATTGCGGGTCGTGTTAGTTTTTGGTTTATTGATATAACTGGAGTCTATCTAACAGCTATACTTAACTTGTCAATGCTTGCTTGGCTTATCTGGTTTGCAAAAGATGTTGTTTTAGATAAACTTCAAAGACATGCAAGTATAGGTTATATTTTAGTTGTTATATTTGGCATTGAAACTTGGTTTTTTGCTTCTGTTTCGGGTCATGCACAGACTCCATCTTTGGATATTTTAAAAGTTGCCTTGGGAGCTGTTGTAGTTCTTATTTTACTTGCAATGAGAAGAGTAAATATGGAATCTGTAAATGAGTTGATGGAAGATAAAGATATAGATGACATCTATGTAGCAAGACCTCCTTTAACAAACTTAGCTGTTTTTATGGTAATTTTATTTACTATTATTGAATTTTTATATCCCCAAAGCTCAACTTTAGGTTGGTTAGGACTTGGAACCGGTGCAGCTATTTTAGGCATTACAAGTGACTACAAACTAAAAGATGAGTTTATTCTAAATCAGCCCTTCGTTCTCTACTACGCTTCAATCTTTGTAATGCTTAGTATCGGTTACGCTCTTATCGGCTGGGATTTGTTAAATAGCGACATATATGCTACAAATCATTTTAGACACTTTATCACTACCGGTGGTATAGGACTTGCATATCTGATGGTTCTTATTACTATCGGCTGGATTCATACAGGGAGAAATCTAACATCGAGCATCTATACACATCTCATGGTAATCCTTATCATAGTGGCAGCTTGTATGAGAGGTCTGATTCCATTTTTTGAAGAATATACAAGTGAGTTATATCTGTGGTCTGCCATCGTTTGGACAATGCCTTTTATGTTGTATATGAAAGTTTTTTATAACTTTTTACTAACTCCTAGAGCAGATGGAATACAAGGCTAAATAAG
>JAGHAW010000073.1 GCA_021161305.1 Sulfurimonas sp. | reverse complement strand
CTAAATCGCCATTGCTTAGTGCATCTTTTGCATTTTGATAAGCCTTGTCTGCTCTAAGCTGTGCATCTTTGTATGCCTGATGAGCATTTAAGCCTTTTGCATTTACTTCTGCTATCTTTGAGTTTGTATCAATTTCTAAGAAAGCTCTTTCTTTGGAATATTTACTTCCTATTAGATAAAGTTCTTTTTGTAATTGGATCAACTCTTGATTTAGCTCTTTCTCTTGGTTTAATATCTTCTTCAAGCCTTTTTCATTATTAGCTACTCTTTTATCGATCGAGTCTTTCATCTTGTCTAGAGCTTTTTGATTTGCATCACTTATTCCCTTAATAGATGTTTTAACATCTTTAGCACCTTTTACTAAGTCCTTGAAAGGCTCCAGTTCTCCAGTATGTTTAAGCAGTAGATTAAGACCTTTGAGTTCTTCATTTATTGTTACTAACTGATGCTTATATTTATCTGGGTTTTTTTCAAGTTCTTTTCTCTGCTCTTGTAAAGCTGCGATTGAATCATGTATTTTAAGTGCAAAATTAGCCTGCTCTTCGGAAGTCATTTGTAGTTTTAATGTTTGAGTATCAAACTTGTCTGCAAACTCATCCATTAAATTTTTCATAGTTTCATATGAATCGGCAAGCTTATCTGTCTCTTTTGTTTGCTCGGCTACGGTTTGTTCATATTTATTAAGCGCATACGTAACAACCGTTATTCCAGCACCAAGACCAAGCAATACAGGATGTGCGCTTGCCATTGCTAATATTTTTACTCTTAGCGCTGTAAATGCTACACCAAGTGCAGTAATAGCAGAACCACTTGCAACAATACTTGCAACTGTTGTTGTTCCCATAATTAGAGCATAAACATTTCCAAGCTTTTTTAGTGCAAAAAGAGCAGCAGAAACTTCAACTATTGTTTTAATTAAAGCTTCATTCTCTTCATAAAAATCTGCTGTTGCATTTACACCCTCAGTTAGACTTTCAACAAGGTCAGTCATCACAGGAAGCAAATCACTTCCTATGGTTTTCACAAGAAGTGCAAAAGAGTTTTCTAATGACTCCATTTTTGCTTTATAAGCATCTCCAACAATATTAGCTTCTTTAGTAATAGAAGTATTTTCCTCATAAGCTTTTGTGGACAGCTTCATATTATTAGTCATACGGTCTATGTTTTTTGATAATTGGACTACAACTCTTGCTGTTCCATCTCCAGCCAAGCCTAAATCTTTTAGAGCTTTTGCAGAATCTATTTTATTCATGCTTTCAAGTTTTTTAAGGAAGGTAGTTAAAGCCTGTACTGGTTTATCATTTATCATAGAGGCAAACTCTTCACTTTCTATGCCGACAAACTTGGCGAATTTCCCATATTCTCTTGTCATTATCCCTACAGTTCTGTTGAATCCAGAACCAGCAATTTCAGAAGTAATTCCTAAACTTTTTAGAGTCGCAGCTACCCCTTGAATTTGAGCAGAAGTTAAACCAAACGATTTACCAGCACTTCCCATTCGTGATGTTAGCTCAACAATTTGTCCAACAGTTGCAGAAGTATTTGCAGATAGTTCATTAGCACTTGAAGCTAAAGCCTCCATATTATCTGCTGGTTCTTGTAGTGAATTTGCTAAATTTGAAAAAGCTATTGAAGCTTCTTCTGCTGTATATTCAGTAGCAACAGAAACTTTAGCTATAGCCTCTGTAAATGTAGCAATATTATCTACACCCTTGATTCCAAGTTGACCTGCTTGTGCTGCTATTTCTTGAAGTCCTGTAAACTTGATACCTGACATACTCTTTGACATGTCTTCTAAAACACCATCGAGTTTTTTTAATTCGCCTTGTGACATTCCAGTAGTTTTAGTAATATTTATAAGGTTTTGTTCCATCTCACTTAGAACATCAACACTTTTACTTACAGCAGTAAAACCAGCATAAGCACCGATTAAACCTTTGATTTGCTTCCCTAAAGCTCCAGCAGATTTACTAATACTATCCATCTGCATTTTATTTTGTTTATAGATAGTGGTATTGTTTTTAACATTCTTTGAAAGGGTTTTGACTTCCCCCTGAAGAGACTCAATCTCTTTAAGGGCTTTATCCGCATCTGTCTTAACATTTATGAGTAGTTCTCTATCTGTTGGCATGATTTACACTTTTATTAATATTTAGGTTTGCAACTTCTAAGATGTGACGCTCACGCTCTTCAATCATAAACTTATACAGTTCTTCTTTTGTGCCAACAAAATCAAATTCAAACTCTCTTAGTCCGTCATTGTCTTCACATAGAACATATACTCTGCCTGTCTCAACTGATTGCATAATCTCATCTATTTTCACAGCTTCGTAGTTGTCTGCTTCATCTGCACCAAATAACCCTTTAGGTTCTGCGATATTTATATAGTCAATCTGTTTTTCACAAGTAGTTAGTAGTTCAATAGTTCCATGAGCTGTTAAGGCTTCTTCTAACTCTTTATGAAACTTATCTCTTGTTGTTGGCATTACATCTCCAGTAGCTAAAAGTATAGGGTCTCCTTTATCATCAAACCTCTCTAAGATTAGCTTTTTCATCTCTGGACTTGCATCTTTATACATTTCTCCGATTTTTGGTATTAAGTCTTCAATAGTTATTTTTCCAATATCTTCTTCAAAATCAAGTGTCATGCCTAAATGGTATTCTAAAATATCCATCTCTATAAGTTCAAATGCACCTTTCGCACCAGCCCCATACTCTTGAAAGCGTTTTAAATAATCATCTGCTATTGAGTTGTCTTCTCGTGTCGCTATGTTTAGAAAGTACATAAAAGGCACTTCCACTAATTGAGTAAAGTCTTTTTCAAACTTCTCTCTTGTTATTGGTTCTTTTATATCTGTGAAAAATATACATGTATCCAATAAATCACTTAACTTTT
>JAGHAW010000055.1 GCA_021161305.1 Sulfurimonas sp. | reverse complement strand
ATTATGAGAATTGCAGACAAAATCAACTATAAAGTTTTAAATGATTCTGCTATCAACATTGACACATCTGATACATTTTTAAAACCATATTGGGAAATTCATCAACAAGATTTTATGAGTGAAGTTAGCTATGAAGTTAAGTATATCAAACAAGAGAAAGTATCAAAGAGTTATGATGACGCTAAAATCAGTGAGTACTATAGTGATAACAAAACTCATTTTAAAGGAAAGGATGGAAAAATTCTTCCTCAGGAGAGTGCAAAAGAAGCTGTCATAGCCGAACTAGATGCAAAAGCCACAAAAGATTCAGCACTTAGAACTTATATAGCATATAAAAAAGGAAAATTAACAGATGATGTTAAACTATCTAATGCAACTATTTCAGCTTCAAGCAATCCTTACAACAAAGAAATTTTAGACAAAATCTCTAAATTAACTTTGGCATCTCCTTTTTTAAAGCCTCTTGCACTAAAGGGTGAATACTTTACTTTTGAGTTAATAAAAGTAAATCCATCAAAAGCAAAAACTTATAAAGAAGCAAAAGAGGCTATTTTACCTCTCTATGTAAAAGAGATGAAAAAATCTAAACTCATAGAATTGGCAGAAAGCTCTGTAGCTACATTCAGTGGTAAAACTACTGACTTTATTACAAATAGCGATGCAGTTAAATTAACAAATATGTATGTAATGGATGCAAATCAATTTTTAATGAAACTATTTAACCAAACACACAAAAGAGGTTTTATTACATTGGACAATGGAAGCATTGTTCTTTTCAACATTTTGGAACAAAAGTTGCTTAAAAAGGACAATAGTAAAAAAGATGATTCTATTATCAAAATTAAAAGTGCTATGTTTAATGAAGGTCTTATTAAAAGCCTGAGAAACAAGTATAAAACAGAGATTTTTATTGAAGGACTCTAAGTTGAGTAAAACTGTTTTAGCCATAGATATTGGCTCAACAAAAATATGTGCAATCATTGCTCAAATAAATGATGATAATTCTATCTCAGTCACTGGAGCTGGAACGGCTAAGGCACAGGGACTAAAAAAAGGAAGCATAACAAACATAGAGTTGGCTTCAAAATCTATAAAAACAGCAGTTTCTGATGCCAAAAGAGTATCTGGAAGTGATGTTAGAACTGCTATAGTTTCTATATCTGGAGCTTATACTAAAAGTCTGAATTCTAACGGAATCGTCAATATACCAAATAAAGAGATTAGTTTTAAAGAGATAGAAAGAGTAATGCACACCTCTTTATATAACGCAAATATCCCAAACGAGTATGAAGTTTTACACGCTCTTCCATTTAATTTCAAAGTAGATGACCAAGATTTTATAGAAGACCCACTTGGAATGAATGCCTCAAGACTTGAAGTAGAAACTCACATAATAACTACTCAAAAATCAAATCTCAACAACCTTAAAAAAGCAGTTCGCGGTGCAGGTATAGAGGTAGAAAATGTACTAATGAGTGCCTACGCTTCTTCTATTGCAACACTAAATGAAGATGAGAAAGAGTTAGGTGTAGCAGTTATAGATATGGGTGGCAACACAAGCAATATCACCATATATTCTGGAAATTCCATTAGATATAATGACTTTTTAGGCGTAGGCTCAAACCATGTAACAAGTGACCTCTCTATGGCACTTCATACTCCGTTAAATGTTGCAGATTCTGTAAAACTAAGCTACGGCTCACTTTTAACACCGACAAATGACCTTATAGAACTACCTATTATCGGCGATGAAGACACAACTCATGAAGTTTCACTTGAAGTAGTTCACAATGTTATCTTTGCAAGAGTTGAAGAGACTCTAATGATTCTGGCACAGTTTATCGAAAACAGTGGCTTAAAAGATCAGATTGGTGCTGGAATCATCTTAACTGGTGGTTTTTCAAAGATGGAAGGCATCAGAGATTTAGCAGTTGCGACTTTTGGCTCTGTTCCTGTTCGTTTGGCTAAACCAAAGGAGATGGATGGGCTGTTTGAAAATCTAAGAGGACCTGAGTACTCAACTGCTGTCGGACTTATTATGTATTCTGCTTCTTCATATACACCTTACGAAATAGATGTAAACAAAAGAGTAAGACACTCAAATGAAGAACCAAAAGAGCAAAGCAGTGTTGATTTTACAAATAACACTGATATACCCGTAGTTCCTCAACAAGAGGAAAGCCCAAAAGAAAAAATGGTAACCCTACCATCTAAAACAGATAAAAAAAGTGATGAAGCTAGTGCTTTTAGCAAGTTTTGGAACTGGGCAACACAATTATTTTAAAGGAGTGAGATAATGGAAGCATTTGTAATAGAAGAAGCACAGAGTGTAAGCGGAGCAAGAATAATTGCTGTCGGCGTTGGTGGTGGTGGTGGAAACATGATTGGTCACATGATAAATGAGGGCGTTAGTGGTATCGAGATGGTAATAATCAACACTGATGCTCAAGTTTTAAATGAAACAAGTGCAGCTTCTAAAATCCAAATAGGTACTAAACTGACAAAGGGACTTGGTGCTGGAATGAAACCATCTATCGGTAAAGATTCTGCACTTGAAAACTATGATGAAATTAGAAGTGCATTAGAGGGTGCTGACATAGTATTTATCTCTGCTGGTCTTGGTGGTGGTACGGGTACGGGTGCTGCACCTATTGTAGCTCAAATTGCAAAAGAGATTGGTGCTTTAACTATCTCTATCGTTACTAAACCTTTTGCCTTTGAGGGACGAAAAAGATTAAAGATAGCAGAAGCTGGTCTTGAAGAACTTAAAAAAGAGAGCGATTCAATCGTTGTAATTCCCAATGATAAACTTCTATCTATCATTGATAGAAGACTTGGCATGAAAGATAGCTTTAAAATTGTAGATGGTGTTTTAGCACAAGCTGTTAGTGGAACTTCAGGTGTTATTTTATCTAGTGGAGAAAATGACATCAACCTTGACTTTGCCGACTTACAAACCGTTATGAGTCATAAAGGTATGGCACTAATGGGTGTTGGTGAACATGAAGGTGAAAATGCAGCTTACGAAGCTATCAAATCTGCAATAGAATCTCCTCTACTAGACAATATGTCTATAAATGGAGCAATGGGTGTTTTAGTACACTTTAACATGCACCCTGATTTTCCAATGATGGAGTTAGCTGAGGCTATGGAAGTTGTTCATGATAGTGCACATGAAGATGCAGAGGTTATTTGGGGTACTTCAACAGATAACACCATTGCTGAAAATTATGTAAAAATTACTATTGTTGCAACTGGTTTTGAAAAAGATTTAACTAACAATGAAGATTTTGTAAGTGAAACTCCTCCTCCAGTAGCTAAAGTTCGTCCAAGACTTGTAGTTGGTGGTGACTTTAACAGTGACTATTTAGATATTCCTGCCTATATGAGACAACAACAAGATTAAGAGACTCTTTGCACTCCTTTGAACAAATTATGAAGTCCAAATCACTCCTTGGACTTCGGGAAACCTCCACACTTAAAGAGATTAAACTAAGTTATAAAAATCTTATGAAAAAGTGGCATCCGGACAAACATCCACAAAATGAAGAAAAAGCCACAAAGATGAGTATGGCAATAAATGAAGCCTATGAAATTATTTTAGACTACTGTAATTCCTATGAATACTCTTTTGATGAAGATAAAATCAAAAAAACTTCTTACTCTCCAGAAGAGTGGTGGAATGATAAGTTTGGAAGTAGATACTCTAAAATTTAGCAAAGATAACAAAAACTAATGTACAATACTGCTTAAAAAAAGTAGGTAAAATGAAAAAATCAATTTTAGCACTCGTTATGATAACAACTCTTAGTGTCCTCTCTTTAAATGCAGAGTTAAAATCAAAAACAGGTGAGTTCCCTCAAAAAGAGATGAAATCTCAAAACAAAGAAGTAGTAAGAATGGTTGTAGAGGAAATTTCAACTACTCTACCACAAGTTATTGATAAATACACAACTTTTACAAAGATAACAAATGAAGATTTAACTCTAGTCTATACTTATGAGATTAACACAGGTGTAAAAAGTGATAAAGCTGTTATAAAAGATAGTAAAGAGAGAATGCAAAAAATCGTAAAAAAAGGCATCTGCCAAACTTCAAACAGATTTTTAAACTCACAAATCAATATATCTTATGCTTACATAAATGCAGTAACAAAAGCTCCACTCTACCGATTTAACATTACACAAAAAGATTGTATAGGAGTAGAATAATTAGTTCCCTTTTATCTATTAAGAGTATTATAAAATCATTAGATTTTTTCAGCACTTTAAATGATGAAGATATAGATTTACTAGCATCTATATCTTCTATCAACTCTTATGGTAAAGATTACATTCTACACTATGAAAAAAAAGAGAGTAATAATCTTCTTTTTTTAGTTGATGGTTTAGCCAAAGCATATAAAATAGATAAACATGACAATGAAATATTTTTATACTATGTATATAAAGAGAGTATGCTCAGTGAAATTTCTAATATAACCAGCAATACTCTATACTCATTTTCCAATATTGAACTTCTTGAAGACTCTCACATTTTAACT